>NZ_JAPZQM010000514.1:0-7262 GCF_027530565.1 Microcystis sp. LE19-10.1B
AAAAATAAGCATAAAATTGCATAAAATAACCAAATAGAGCATTTAATTGATTAATGCTCATTCTTAATTCTCCTGACTACTGACTACTGGCTCGGAGACTCCTCACCTAAAGGAAGATTTTTGATTTTTGCAAGAGGTCTAATAGAACGGCAAACTTTGAGCAGGAATAACTGAATAAGCCGCAAGCTTGTTAGAGTATTGA
Organism: Microcystis sp. LE19-10.1B; assembly: GCF_027530565.1. Lineage (NCBI taxonomy): Bacteria > Bacillati > Cyanobacteriota > Cyanophyceae > Chroococcales > Microcystaceae > Microcystis > Microcystis sp. LE19-10.1B. The sequence continues at coordinate 203 of NZ_JAPZQM010000514.1, forward strand.
GAGTAATTTTGAGCGAGCGATGATACTACAGCCTTTCCTTTCTTCCGCTTGGAGTTTTAACATTTCCCTGTTAGCCTCGGCAGCTACAGCCGAAACTGCTGATAGTGCCTTAGTTTTAGCCTGCGTGCTGCTGAGTTTGACCGTTATTTATTTCGCCTGTAAACTGGGGGGAGAAATATGCGTGCGATTGAACTTGCCTCCCGTGTTAGGAGAATTAGTCGGTGGCGTGATTATCGGGGTTTCTGCCCTAAAATTACTGGTTTTTCCGGAAGGAGGAGCGGGATTCGAGGATTCTCTCCTAATTCACTTCCTACAATCCACTTCCCCCCTCACCCCGGAGCAATCTCCCGCCGTTTTTAGTGCTGCCAGTGAGGTGATTTCCGTCCTCTCGGAATTGGGGGTAATTATCCTGCTGTTCGAGATTGGTTTAGAGTCAGACTTACAGGAATTAATTCGCGTCGGTCCACAGGCAGCTGCTGTCGCAGTGGTAGGGGTTGCGGTTCCCTTTTTGGTGGGTACTTTGGGTTTAATCTATATCTTTCATCTGGCCACCATTCCCGCTATTTTTGCCGGGGCGGCTTTAACCGCTACCAGTATCGGCATTACCGCCAAGGTTTTAGCAGAAATAGGGCAGTTATCGGCGAAAGAAGGTCAAATTATCATCGGGGCAGCGGTTCTCGATGATATTCTCGGTATTATCGTCCTCGCTGTCGTTGCTTCTTTGGTGAAGACTGGAGAAGTGCAAATTAGCAAAGTAATTTATTTAGTTATTAGTTCTAGCGCTTTTGTAATCGGGGCGATCCTGATCGGTCGTTTTTTAAGCCCCTTTTACGTTCAATTAGTTAATAGCATGAAAACTAGGGGACAATTGCTCTTAGTTTCCCTGATTTTCGCCTTTATTCTTGCTTATATTGCCCAAGTTATCCAATTAGAAGCGATTCTCGGTTCCTTTGCTGCGGGCCTGGTTCTAGGGGAAACGGAAAAGCGATCGGAATTGGCAGAACAAGTGTTCCCGATCGCCGATTTATTTGTACCGATATTTTTCGTCTGTGTGGGGGCAAAAACCGATTTAAGTGTCCTTAATCCCGCTATTCCCACTAATCGAGAAGGATTAGTCTTGGCCGCTTTCTTAATTGTCGTCGCTATTTTGGGTAAAGTGGTGACGGGGTTAGCCGTTTTCAGCAAGGAAAAACTCAATCGCTTGGCGATCGGAGTTGGCATGATTCCCCGGGGTGAAGTGGGTTTAGTCTTTGCCGGAGTCGGGGCTGCTAGTGGCGCTTTATCCCCCGCTGCCGATGCGGCCATTATTATGATGGTGATCTTGACTACCTTTATCGCTCCGCCCCTGTTAAGGTTAGTATTTAAAGAACCTACCGCCAGCCCTCAATCAGTGAGCAGTGAGCAGTGACCAGTGACCAGTGGCAGTGTTAAGTTACCAGTAGCAGTGTTAAGTGGCACTAACAGTGCCGTCTTTTCATTGATAACAAGGGCCGAATCTAAATCCTAATTTGTTAAGCTAAAAGCTTTGATGGACTTAGTTTCTAACCTTATTTTTAGGTAGGAGAATTGCCAGATTCTTTTTTGGAGCCTCTTGCCTATTACCTTCAGAAGCTGATAACTGATGACTGATAACTGATGACTGATAACTGATAACTGATAACTGATAACTGATCAGAAACATAGCAGACCATGCCAACGTCCCATAAGCTTGTTTTTATTGATAGTCATTCTCAGAGCATTAACGGAGCTATGGATGGCCAAAAATCGACAAAATAGTCCATTTTTACCGAAAAAAGGTAATTGATAACTGAGCAACGGGAGCATCGATCGTGAGATTTCATTGGTTATTCCTAAGCGCATTAACTTGGTTGCTGGTGGCAGCCCCTGCTTGGGCAGGCAAGCTCGTCTTTTGGCGATTCGACACCAATGAGAATCGTCTGGTGTTCACCACCGACAATCGAGTGCAACCGCGAGCGCAAATGATCACTAACCCCACCAGGATCGTGATCGATCTGCCCGGGATCAAGTTAGGGCAACCCAATATTAACCGGCCCATTGGCAATATCGTCAGAAGTGTCCGTATCGGTCAATTTGATGCGGAAACTACCCGTTTAGTGATTGAATTGGCCCCAGGCTACACCTTTGATCCTCAACAGGTAAAAATTCGCGGAATTTCGCCCACCCAATGGACAGTGGAATTGCCAGAACCCCAACCAATTAGGGAGGAAACGCAACCACCCGTCACCCCTGACCCCACACCTCCCCCCGATCGCGGTTCCACCCGTCCCACTCCCCCACCTCCAGTTAGCCGGACGGACAACAACGATGATTTTCAGGTCACTCGCAATGGTCTTTTTGTCCGTTTAGAGCAAAATGGTGATGAGCGATCGATCCGCAGTCAACGCAGCCGGGACGGCAAAAAAATCGAATTTGAATTACCCGGGGCCACTTTACCCAGCAGTCTCACTGGTCAAACTATCCCCGTCAATCGCTATGGGGTCGGCGATATTCAATTCAGTCAGACCGCCAATCAACGAGCTAAGATTTCCCTAAGTGTTAGTAGAGATAGTCCCGATTGGCAAGCTCTCTATAGTCGTTTTGGTGGCTTGGTTTTACTGCCTAGGGGTGGTCTGGGTGCCGTGGATAATATCTCCTCACCTCCCCCCACTAGCGCCACCAATCCCAATCCTCGTCCCAACAATCCCCCCCCGAAAACTGCCAATAATCCCCCTTCTAGCAATCGTTTGGCCACGATCTCCTCGATCGATCTGACGGGCAATAACGATCGCCTCTTAATTCGCGCGGATTTACCCCTGAAAGCTAACGGCAGTGTTAACCGGGATGGTGTCTATGAACTACGCATCGAAAATGCTAAGTTAGCCGAGTCTTTTCGCGGTCCGCGCTTCGGCCGCTATAGTCCTATCTATCAATTGCGGGTACGTCAGGAAAGCGCCAATAAGGTGCTGATTTTGGTACAGACGGCCGTGGGTTTTCAACTGGGACAATTAACTCAATCGGACAGTCAAACCCTAGCCCTAGAATTGCTTTCCTCCCGCAATTCTAGCCCCCTTTCTCAGGTTCCTGACTCCACTACTATCCCTGTTCCTTTACCCCCCAATACGGGGCAATTTAACCCACCGCCGCGCCCTTCTAACCCCACTCCTAATCCCCCCCAACAACGCAATAGCCGCTTTCTAGTGGTGATCGATCCGGGCCATGGTGGTAAGGATCCGGGGGCGATCGGAATTGGTGGCCTTCAGGAAAAAAACGTAATTCTGCCCATTTCCCTAGAAGTTACCCGCATCCTGCAACAACAGGGCATCGATGTGCGTCTCACCAGAGATAGCGACTTTTTTGTCACCCTGCAAGGTCGCACGGATCTGGCTAACCAGATCGATGCCGATCTATTTGTCAGTATCCACGCTAACTCTATGGGTAAAGCACGACCGGATGTCAACGGATTGGAAGTTTATTACTTTGGCGATCGCCGTTTGTCGGATACCATCCATCGCAATATTGTCCGCAGTGTCGATATGCGCGATCGGGGGGTGCGTCGGGCCCGTTTCTATGTGCTGAGAACCTCCAGAATGCCCTCTACCCTCGTGGAAGTGGGTTTCGTCACCGGCGCTGAGGATGCTGCTAAATTAGCCAATGTCAACTTTCAACGACAAATGGCGGCGGCGATCGCTGGGGGGATTATTGAATATATTCAACGAAATCTCCGTTAATGATTAAATGATTGGAGCATTAGTTTACTAATCAAAAAATCCGTGTTTTAATATCATCAAATAAAGCTATTTTAGATCAGCGTTTTCCTCGATATTATCTATGAGAGAATCACAACTTAGTCCGATTGGTGTGTTTGATAGTGGCGTGGGTGGACTGACCGTTTTAAGGGAGTTGTATCGACAACTGCCCCAAGAATCAATTCTCTATTTCGCTGATACCGCTAGACTTCCCTACGGAACTCGTTCTAAAGGGGAAATTATCGAATTTGTCCGGGAAATTCTCACTTGGATGAGCGAGCGCCGGGTGAAAATGGTGATTATGGCTTGTAATACCAGTTCCGCCTTGGCTTTAGAAGAAGTACAGGCCGAATTTAAAGATTTACCAATTTTGGGGGTAATTTTACCCGGTGCCAAAACTGCCGTTAAACAAGGAAAGCGCATTGGGGTGATTTCTACCCCGGCTACGGCTAAAAGCAATGCCTATAAACAAGCGATTCAAGAAATCGATCCTACTGCCCAAGTTTGGCAAATTCCCTGTCCTGAATTTGTCCCTTTGATCGAGGCTAACCGCATTTTTGACCCCTACACCACGCAGGTGGCTAGGGAATATCTTCAGCCTTTACTAGCAGAAAATATTGATACTCTGGTCTATGGTTGTACCCATTATCGCCATCTTTCCCCGGTTTTACGTCGTCTTTTACCTAGTTCCGTGCGGTTGGTAGATCCCGCCGCTTCCGTTGTCCGAGCGGCGGAAAAAGAACTAGAATTATTAGGTCTAAAAAATCCCGAAACACCCCTACCTACTAACTTCGCAGTTAGCGGTGATCCTGACACTTTTGCTCGTTTATCTCGTCAATGGCTCGGTTTTTCTCCCAGGGTAGAAAAGGTTTATCTGCAATGTCGGGTGAAGACCCTCGGTTTTACCGATGGGATGAAACAAAGGCCAGTATAGAACAGCGAACCACAGCTAAAAATAAGTGTCTAGTCTCAAGAGCGAAATCTCGAATGACTTCTGACATTGTTAATGGCATTCTAGTTGCGTATTCCGAAGTGCGCTTGCTCTTCTTTTGGGGTCATTAGCCTTGGCAGTCTTTTTTCCTTTAAAGGTCTGGAAGTACTCACGAAAAATAGCTACCATATAAGTATAGCGGCTAGGGTAAACAACCGCTTGAAAAACCCCTGTAGTCTAATCACTACGCTATCTGCACCTTGACAATCAAAGATATGGGGTTCTACCTAGGGTTTGCGGCAAAAAGTTTTTCCTGGGGGCAGGGTGTGGGGTGTGGGGTGTAGGGTGTAGGGTTTTACCGATTTTGAGGTAGTCAGTTACCTAATTTTCAGGGAAAAAGTCCAGGAATTTTACCCCCGATCCCTCCAATGGTCGGCACTTTTTGAGGGAAAAAAAGTCTAAAAGCCTTATCCAACAAAGTTTTTAGATTTATTCAGCAAGCCCTACCTAATGTTCTAGTTTCTACCTGTAGGTAGGTAAAATCTTTGCAGGAACTAGACAAAGCAGTATTTGAAGCTAACACTTCAATTAAAGCAAATTTTGTAGAAATACAACTAGGGTGGGGCGCACCCAAAGTTAACGCTTGAGGAGAGAACCACCTCTGGGTTGAGAATCGCAAGGTACTTAGTCTAAGTGGACTCGGTGAATCAAGAATCCCTCGCTTGAGCGCGACGGGAGCGTCAACTGCCTGTCCCCGTTTTATAGCCGTCAGTCTTTTCAGCCCACATTCCGCACCCTAGTCGTTGAAATCAAAAGTTGCTCTAGCCCTTGTATGGTAAGACTTTTAGCGATTACTAAGAATTATGAAGTGTCACACTCTAGTTAGCGATCGCCAGCTTAATGAGAGTTTATCTCAATAATTTGGTATCAGAGTTATCAGATTTTTAGGGCTAATTGTGCATCTGCTGGGCAACCAAATTAGCCTGTAATTCAGAGCCGGCAATCGTTTTGACGATTTAGATAAAATTTTCAATGTGACACTTTAGGGTGCGGAATGTGGGCTATATAGATAGGATTGAATATTTTCATAAAAAATCCTCTTGAAAAATATTTTGATCAACCTTAACTTTAAGGGGTACATTAATTTATTTTTAGGGCCATGGCCACCAAATCGCCAAAATTATTCGAGTCATTGCGGTCATAGACCGCAATGACTGTCACTACTGTTAGCCTCACCCTAGCCGCTGCTTCTGGTGCTAGTGCCGCAACAGTGTTCGGTTTCCAAGACGCTTACGATCCCATTAACTGGACATTTACCAATAGTAATGCCGACGGGTTCGTCAATACCGGCGGCGCTCCCGCGTCCATTAGCCTGACTGGGGGGAACAATGGTTCTGGCGGTTCTGGAACCACAGACTACACCACCACTGCGGCTGCGGCTGGGACGGTGACGTTTGATTGGAACTATTCGACTGCTGATGGGCCTTTCTGGGATCCCTTCGGATATCTGCTCAACGGCAGCTTCACCCAAGTAACTAATGATGGGGGAGGTGTTTTCCAAAACGGGACATCGACGTTTAACGTCCTAGCTGGCGACAGCTTTGGTTTCCGTATTTTCACTCGCGACAACCTTTTTGGACGGGCTAGTGTGACGATTTCTAACTTTTCTGCCCCTGCCCCTGTTCCCGAACCGTCAACTGTGCTGAGTTTGCTGGTACTAGGAGGCTTAGGCGCTGGACTGAAGTACCTTAAGCGGAATTGATATCCCAAAAAACAGGGGACTAGGAGTTGACCTCTCCTCCTAGTTCCCAACTTGATTAGCTGTTGACTGTCTGCGAGTGCCAGAGTTTGGAGCGGGGAGAGTTGCACAATTCTGGTTTTAAGTCAATAGCCTTTACAAAACTTCAAAAATTGCAACATAAAAAAATGTCACCACTAGCGGCTTTTTTTGGGCAAGAGAATCGATATAGTCCCCTGATTGCCTTGGTTTTCCGTTGATTTAAAGCTTAAAGGTTAAACTAAGCCCACAGCATACCACGATCATACCATATTATTAAATGTAGGCAACCCCGATTTACAGCCAAATTTTGGCAAATTCTGGGAAAATCAAAATCTTGTAACTTACTTGTTACATTGAACTAATCGCCCCAAATATTTAAATATTTTAATTATTTACCTTAAATTTATAATTTTTACTTATTTTTTGCAGGCTGATTAACTAGGGTTGGGCAAAAAAGCTTGTAAGGCAACATCTCAATAAATGCTGGTAAGGAAGCCGAAGTCAACCTAGAAAATGAACCCGCACTCGTGAGAAAGCATCGACTTAGGTTGCACTGAGGAAGAAAATCTGCTTTAACTAAGGATATGCTTCTTCCCATCGAGA
>NZ_JAPZQM010000374.1:0-22069 GCF_027530565.1 Microcystis sp. LE19-10.1B
GGCCAAGCTTTTCTGGTCGGAACCCCCTAAGCCGAGTTTTCAAGGTGCTGCGCCGTCCACTTGGTTTTCGAGACTGGCCTTTTAATTCTAACGTAAAGCCAACCTAGAACGGCGGGGTTTCAGACCCAAAATTTCCGATGATCCTCAATCAAACCAAGAATTTCCGTACAAATGTTGAAAACCCTGCACATCAGTTAAATTGTATTGTAGGGGCGTGATGGTGATAAAATTCTCGCCAATAGCGCGCACATCCGTAGGCACTTGCGGGGGTAAATGGCTGTAGTCCGGTTGTTCGATATCTTCCACCACTTCCCCAATTAACCAGTAATAACTTTTACCCCTAGGATCCAGTCTTTTCTCGAAGGTTTCCTCGTAGCGTCGCAATCCCTGCCTAGTGATTTTCACCCCCTTGATTTCGGCACTACTAACCGGAGGGACGTTCACATTGAGTAAAGTGGGAATAGAAAAAGGGTTAAGGGCAACTTTCCTGACTAAAGTGAGGGCAAAATCGGCGGCCGGTTGGAAATCACAGGCTTTAAAACTAGCCAGACTAACAGCAATACTGGGAATACCTTCGATTAAGCCCTCCATGGCCGCGGAAACCGTGCCAGAATAGAGGATATCGGTGCCGAGATTAGACCCGTGGTTAATGCCGGCTAAAACTAAATCGGGACGCTCTTTGAGGACGGCACTAAGGGCAAATTTCACCGAATCGGCGGGAGTTCCCGAGCAGGACCAAGCAATCACATCGGGGTGAAAAATTCCTTCCACCTGTTCGGCCCGGATGGGATGGTGTAGGGTTAAGCCATGACCGGTAGCAGAGCGCTCGCCGTCTGGACAAACTACGATGACTTGATGGCCCGCAGTAGCGAGGGTGTTAGCGAGGGTGCGGACTCCTAGAGCGGAAATGCCGTCATCGTTACTGATTAGTAGTTTTAAAGGGCGATCGCTAGTCATGGAAATTTCTGCTCTACTGCGTCGGCTAGTGGTATAATGTAATAGTATTTTATTGTGGGTACGTAGCTCAGAGGATAGAGCACCAGGTTCCGGTCCTGGGTGTCGGGGGTTCGACTCCCTCCGTACTCGTTCAGAAATCAGGGGTCGGTATTCCCCCGGTTGTGCTGCTCCCCGCTCGCCAAAATGGGTAAAACCCCACACCCCACACCCTACCCCCACGAAAAACTTTTTGCCGCAAACCCGATACTAATCCACGGTGCGACGAATTTGAAGACCACACCATTCTTGACGTTTCCATAGGGCAGCCACTGTCCAGCCTTGGGGTTCTAAAATATCTGTAACCGCTTGTGCTTGGGTGACGAGGATGCCGCTTAAAATTCCCCAAGTGGTGGGTTTTGCCAGACGGGTGATTGCGGGCATTAAAGCGATAATTGTCTCGGCTAAAATATTACAAACGATGCCATCAACACCATCGGGAATTAATTCTAACAACTCCTCGACACTACCCTGATTAATAGCTAAATTTTCGGGGTTAATCCCGTTGAGATGGCGATTACTGCCTGTCGCACTCACCGCCAGGGGATCTATATCGACAGCATAAACTTTTTTCGCTCCTAATAAAATCGCCCCGATCGCCAGTATGCCGGAACCACAACCGATATCGGCGATAATTTTATTCTCTGGATGGCTACTTAAACGCATTTCTAGGGATTCTAGACATAATTGCGTGGTTGGATGCGTTCCCGTGCCAAAAGCGGAACCGGGGTCAATTTTAATCACCAATCTCTGGTTATTTTCGGGGGGATTTAACCAAGCAGGACAGATCAAAAAGCGATCGCCGATCTCGCTAATTTGCCAATGTTGTTTCCAACTGCTGGCCCAGTCTTCCTCGTCCATTAACTGCCAATGGCTGACAGGTTCGGGAAAACCTAAAATCAAAGCATCTTCCTTTAAGCAGAGGCTTAGTGCCTCTAAATCGGGCAATTGCGCTTTAATTTCTGGTATATAGGCCTTAACCTCTAAAGAGGATTGTTTTTTAGCAGTGGCCGTTCCCGAACAGCCAAAATTTTCCAGTCTCCAGAAAACCGTTTCTTCGAGACTAGGTTCGCACAAAACCGTAATTTCCCACCAACTATTAGACATATATCAGTGATCAGTGATCAGTTATCAGATTTGAGTTTTCAGTCAACAGTATTAAGTAGGTGGGTGGAATTAAATATAAGATGAACGTAGGTTGGGTTGAAGCATGAAACCCAACGCCCGCATGGGTTACGCTACCGCTAACCCATCCTACAAATAATTGTACCTCCCTACTTAAGTGGCAAGTGCGGAGCTTTCTTTTCACTGATTACTGATGAAGCTAAGACGCATTTAAACCGCTTATTCTTAGATTAGCCCCCCTTGCCCCCCGACCCCCCCGATGTCGGTAGTAGGGTTGATTCATGAATCAACCCTACCTTGAATCAACCCTAGGGGGGGTGGGGGGTTGCCTCTTGCCTTCAGAAGCTGATAACTGATTTAATCTAGAGTTTTACTGTGTAAGCATCGCGGATACCGGGGACTTTAGTAATTTCCGAGAGAAGACCTTCTGGTAGAGGATCATCGAGACTCAGGGCCATAACTGCGTCACCGCGAATAATTTTGCGTCCTACCTGCATACTGGCGATATTGACATTAAAACTGCCTAAAAGTGCGCCAATTTTGCCGATAATACCGGGCATATCCTGGTGAAGGGTGAATAGCATATGATTACTCGGTGGCACGTTAATTGGGAACTCATCGAGGTCAGTAATGCGGATTTCTCCGTTACTTAACAGCGCTCCGGTGACGGAATGGGTCCCCATGGAACCATTGGCTTCCAAATGAATCGATCCCGAATAGTCCCGGGTGGAAGCATCCCGGGTTTCGATTACCCGGATACCGCGTTCCTTAGCTTCGATCGCCGCATTAACATAGTTTACCCGTTCCCGGAGGGCTTGGGAAAGTAAACCCTTAATTGCCGCCACCACCAGAGGTTGACTGTCTTTAGTGGCCAATTCTCCCTGTAAACGGACATTTAACGAGTCACAGCGACCTCCTGCCAACTGACTGACGAGATTACCCATAGTTTCCGCTAATTGCAGGTAAGGGCGCAGTTTTTCCATAACATCGGGAGTTAGTCCGGGGATATTAACGGCCGAACGCGCTGGCAAACCGAGGAGGACATCGCGAATTTGTTCGGCCACATCAACAGCCACACCCACCTGTGCTTCCGTAGTCGATGCGCCTAGGTGGGGAGTGAGAATGACGTTAGACAATTCTCTTAATCTAGATTCGCCTAAAGGTTCCTGTTCAAATACATCCAAGGCTGCCCCGGCGATTCTACCGGATTCGAGGGCTTCAATTAAAGCCAACTCGTCGATAATGCCGCCTCTGGAACAGTTAATGATGCGGACCGTTGGTTTCATCTTAGCGATGGTTTCCCGACCGATGAGATGCTGGGTTTCGGGAGTTTTCGGGACGTGGAGGGTGATAAAATCGGACTCAGCAAAGAGTAATTCTAGATCCACCAAGGTGCAACCGAGTTGATCGGCGCGTTCTTTGGAAATAAAGGGATCGTAGGCGAGAATTTTCATGCCTAGAGATCTAGCAACGGCGGCGACGTGGGAACCAATTTTACCTAAACCGACGACTCCTAGGTTCTTTTTATAAACTTCTGTGCCGATAAAGCGATTTCTTTCCCATTTATTCGCTTTTACCGACTGATTGGCATCGGGAATATGACGGGAGAGGGATAACATCATGGCCAAGGCGTGTTCGGCAGCGGCGATCGTGTTACCTTCGGGAGAGTTAACGACAATAATACCCTGACGAGTGGCCGCAGGAACATCGATATTATCGACTCCTACCCCCGCGCGGCCGATAATTTGCAGTTTGCTGCCCGCTTCGACGATTTCTTTGGTGACGCGGGTACTGGAACGGAGCATCAGTGCGTCGTATTCGGGGATAATTTGAATGATTTCCTCGGCGGATAGTCCTGTTTTCACGTCCACTTGGGCAACCTGTGACAGAATTTCTACTCCTACCGGATCGATCGAATCGGATACCAGAACTTTGGCCATAATCTTTATAACGTGCTTTTTTCAGTCTACGGGCAAATGCTAGACCAATATTCGGGTCTAGCCGCAATAGCCCATTTTAGAAGCAAAGGGTGCAGTCTATGGCAAAATTAGCGAAAAGATTTTAGGTTGTCATTCTTAATTGTCGTCCATGGGGTTGATGTCAGGCTCTTGCCGTTGTCACTGAGATATGGCTAATTTAATCACGGTGGCGATCAAGTTTTCCGCTTCTTTTTCTAGGGCCTTTTCTAGGGCTGCCATTGCTTCTGTTTGACAATTTCTAAGTAGCTGGTTATAATTAAATCAAAAATAGATTTTAGGTTCGATCCCCCCTGCCCCCCTTGATAAGGGGGGTGCCGATAGGCGGGGGGATCTGAAAGTTTTTAATACCTACCTACTTAAGTCACCAATAAACAACAAAGTTCGATAATTTTGGTTTGCAAAGTTGCCAAAGGTTCTGCACCCCGCTTGAGACGATATTCTAAGTCAAGAAGTATGGGCAAGGTGGCCAGAAGTTGCTTAGAAGAAAAGGATTGTATCTCTTTGCGAATGAAATACAGTCGCTTGGGATTGGCAATTTCGGCGGCGGCGGCGATATTTTTGTCGTCTTTTTCTCCTTCTTCAATTTTTAATTTCACTATTGCCCAAGTGCGAAATTGACCCCCTAGGGTGGCGGTGATAGCCAAGGGGTTCTCGTTACGATTTAATAATTCATTGACTAATTCGAGGGCCTTGCCTGTCTCCCGTTTTAAAATAGCACTGGCTAACTGTAAGCTGCTTTGATTGCTGGCGTTGACTAAGCTTAAAATGTCCTTTTTGTCAATAGTTCCCGCCGAATTATTTTTAAATAAACGCAGTTTTTCTAACTCCATCCACAGCAAGCGGCTGTTATTTCCCACCGCTTCCGCTAAGAGTTCGATCGCATCGGGAGTTAATTTTACTCCCACTTCTTTGGCAATTTCCCTAACTCTTTGGGCAATTTCCTCGACTTTCCAAGGCGGAATTAGTTCAAATTCTCGAACCTCTGCCTGATTTTGGATAAACTTGCTCGATTTTAAGCGGGAGTCGGGTTTTTTGGCACTGGTTAATAACAGATAGGAATTTTCGGGTAAATTGGGCAAAGTGCGCTGTAATTCCTGGAAAATATCCTCGGAACATTGTTGACAAATAACCGTATCAGCTAACCAAACTAAACGATTTCCCATGCCGAAAACTGGAGTCATCGCTTGATTGAGGGCCTCGATAATTGCCTCATTGCGATCGCCGTTGATTTTGTCATAATTAAACTGTATCCAATTGGGATCGAGAAGTTTTGCTTGCAGATTTTTCACCGCTTGGTTAATAGCAAATTCATCTTCTCCCCAATAAAATATTGTCGGCATAAGTTTCTACTTATAGCAGTTAAGTAGGTAGGTGTTAAAAGTTGTCAGACACCCCTCTGATCAAGGGGGGACTAAGGGGGAATCGGCACCCCCCTTATTAAGGGGGGCAGGGGGGATCAGAAGCGAAATTTATCTTCAATTTAATTATAACTACTTACTTATCTTGAGGTGTCACTATTACCCATTTTGCCAGATTTTTACAGTTTTGTCAGCACTACCAATAATTAAATATAGCGGTTCTCGCATCTGTGCGGCACACTTAAACCTTTGCTGATTAAGCTGTTCAGGATCGGGAATGTACCTCTTGTGAATCAGAAACGCTATATTTACCATCGGCACTAATTACTAAAGATCACAGTTTGTCTGTGGGTTGATCAAGGGTTGCTAATTTTCCTTTGCTTGTTAAAGACCAAAACTTAATCATTTGATCCGAAAGCTTGTTTAATCTGATCAGCACAAGCAGCAGAGGATAAACCCAGAATTTCCTAATGTTAACGCTGGCTATTCATAAACAGAGGTAAAGAAGATCTGACTCGATAATTTTGAAAATTAATCAAAAAATAGACTCGATCGACCCCAAATAACGCACAATAAAAAAGGAAATGTCAAAGGAGAATCGCAAATGTTGCCCTATATCCTAGCGGTCGTTGTGGGATTGAGTAGTCTGTACCTCCTCACCACCGCTTTTATCGCCCCTGATCGCCACCGTCAAGATGATTTTCTCTGGAGTGCGGTAGGATTATTCTATGCCCTTGTCCTCTGGTTGTGCGCGGGAAGGATTACAGGCGCTATCCTCCTCGGACAAGCTGCCGCAGCCATATTATTTATTGCTTTCGCTTGGCAAACTCTCAAACTCAGACAAGCACTTTTTTATCCCGACAAACCGGTTAAATTATTTACTATTGTCGGTTGGTTAGGCAATCGTCTGGGGAAAGTTACTCCCTCTCAATCCCCTAAAACTAAAGCTAAAGCTGAGAAAGTAGCGGCAAAAGTTAAAGAAACGGTTAAAGAAACGGTGGACCCCGTTATAGAAAAAGCGGCGGCTATCGGGGAAACTATTACAGAATCAGTGACAGAAATTGAGGAAAAAGCTCAAGAAACGGTGGACCCCGTTATAGAAAAAGCGGCGGCTATCGGGGAAACTATTACAGAATCAGTGACAGAAATTGGGGAAAAAGCCGCAGAAATTATTGATGATGATGAAACTTTCGATGATTTCGATGATTTCGATGATTTTGATTTGGCAACGGAAGAGATCAAACCCTCCGAAAATGCCCCAGAAATTCCCCCGACTGAACCTGTCGCAAATGTTGAAGTCGAAACTATTGCTGTTAGCGAAACGGTGATTATTGAAGTTACCGAGGAAGATTTGCCCCCAGAAGAAACTATCGGAGAAGATACTCCCCCAGAAACTCGATCGCCAAGCGCAGAAAATCCCCCCCCATCGGATTAAAAGTTAAGATTATTTAGCGGGTGGGTTAGGCAATAATTACTGAAGAAATTAACTAATTAATTTAACCTTTGCCCCCACCCAGTCAAACCAAGTTTAAAATGTGAATGGTTTTATTTTCCCAGTACACAGGGATAGAGCTTCTCGTTTTTCGGGACGATTTCCGAGATAATCTTCTAACCAAAGACAACCTCGATCGAGCAATTTTTGTAAATAATTATATTCCGTTTCTAAGGGCCATCGATGCTTTTGACCATCCCTAGCAATAATCACAATCTCTTGGCTATCAGGACTAAAAGTGATCCCATAGACGATATCTTCTTCTATTTTAAACTCCGAGCGCAAATTTCCGTCAATGTCCCAGCGTCTAGCTGTACCATCCCTTGAAATAGCGGCGATTTTCTCACCATCGGGACTAAAACTAACTCCATAAACGGGAAAAGAATCGGTTTTAATCTCCTTTAAAAGATTGCCCTGCAAATCCCAAATTTTAATCTTTCCCCGAGTAGCGGTAGCAATTTTTTGATGATCAGGAGAAAACACCAAATCATAGATAATATGATCATCGGCTGTCCAGGAATTAATTAATTGAGGCCGATGATTACTTAAATGCCAGTATTGAACTTTTCCCTCGCTTGTTCCCGTGATTATTGCTGTTCCCTCTCCATTAAAAGCAAGACTATAAATCGGTACTTGACTAGCGGTAAATTCTTGGAGCATTGTTCCTTTTTGACTCCAGATTTGTACTTTTCCATTTCTTCCTGTAATCGCTATCTGATTATCATCAGGATGAAAAGCTATACTATAGATTGAGCGCATTTTTGTGGCAAATTCTCTAATGTTTTTTCCCTGGGAATTGAGTAAAGTAATTTGACCATCTTTGTTAGCAATAGCGATAATATTGCCCTGGGAATTAATGCTAACACTGGTATTATCGACCCTAGTTTTATTTAAATTGTTCAGCTGCCAAATTTTAGCCGTTTCATCACTCGATCCAGTTACCACCTCTTTTTCATCTTGACTAAATACAGCAGTAAAAACTGATTCTTGATGTCCTCTAAGAGTAGTTATTTCTTCCCCTTGCATTCCCCAAATTTTAGCACTACCGTCACTAGATGCAGTAATTATAAACTTGCCATCAGGACTAAAATTCACACTGTTGACAAAATCTTGATGTCCCCGGAAAGTAGCTATTAAATTTCCCTGTAAATCCCAAATTTTAGCAGTTTTATCGGCCGCTGCCCCGGCAATTTTTTGACCGTCGGGACTAAAATTAACACTATAAAAAGCCTCAATATTTTCTTGACCTAAACTCAAGATAATTTTACCTGATAAATCCCAGATTTTAATCGTACCATCCCGGGAAGCGGTGGCAATTTTTTGACCATCGGGACTAAAACTAGCTGCATCTATCGATCTTTTATGTCCCTTAAATACCTGTAAAGTTTCACCTGATAAATTCCATAATCTAGCGGTTTTATCCCTGGAAGTGGTGACAATTTTTTGACCATCGGGACTAAAACTAACACTATAAACTGATTCTTGATGGTCAGGATAGGTGACTAAATTTTGCCCTTGCAAGTTCCAAATTTTGGCGGTTTTATCTTCGGAAGCAGTGGCGATTTTTTGACCATCGGGACTAAAACTAACACTATAAACTGCTCCTTGATGACCTGTCAAAGTTTGAATATTCTCACCTTTTTGATTCCAAATTTTTACCGTCCCATCCTGAGAAGCAGTGGCAATTTTTTGACGATCAGGACTAATACTAACACTATAAATAGTTCCCCGGTGTCCTTGCAGTTGGTTTTTTTCTTGAATGCGATCTAAAATTTGTTGTAGGGTAATAATTGGACTGGTAGCAGGATATTTACCCAGGGTTTGGTCATCGGTAACGATATTTTTTAAACTATTTACTGCTTGCATAGCCGCAATTAAAGATTCTAGTTGTTCAAATTGAAATTGCTGCCAATAACTGTCACCATTGCGCTGTAATTTAATACCTAATTTAGCGGTTTCTACTTGCTGCCACGCTTGTTTTACCTGAATAAAAGCGAAGAAAGAACCCAGGAGAGAAGCAATTAAAATTACCGAGCCAATTTGAATTCTTTTCGTAGCTTTTTGGTGAGCGATTGCTAGAATTTTATTAGCTTGCTTCTGAGTTTCTAGGCTAATTTCTGCCTCTCTTTTATCGAGATTTTGACTAGCAGTTAAAAACTGATAATCAAGATTACTTAAGCTTTTACCCTGAGACCAATCGAGGGCATTATTTAAAGCTTTTCCGCGTAAAAGCCGCGATTCATCGGTATAATTAGACTGTTGCCAAGCGGCGATTGCTTCTGAGTAGGGACGCAATTGCTCTAATTGTTTTTCCAGCCAATTGAGATTAAATATTTCTCGATAAATAGCATTATAAACTACTAATTGATTATCCTTTTTTACCACTAACCCCGATAACCTTAATTCCCCTTGTTCTGGACTATCATCGCACAGGATTGCACCTTTTTCTAAAATTTGTTGATAGATGCCTAACAAACGACCCGCTTTGTCTTGATTTCTTAACAAGCGATCGGCAATAGTTCGCAGATGAACTGGTTCATCATGAGATTCCCAATTATTAATAATTCTCTCTTTGATCAGCGTCTCAATATCTAAATTAGTTTCCCGCAATAGCTGACAGATTTTCTGGGTTAAAAATGGCTGTCCTCCCGTCCAAAAAATAATTTTTTCTAAGCAGTCGGGTTGATAATTACTTTGACTAGATAATCCCGCAGCTAGAGGAGCAATTTCGGTCAGATTAAATCCTGTTAATTCGATCGCTTGGCCGATATTAAAAGATGTTTGGGTCTTTTCGCGAATTAAATCTGCTGGGGTAGCAACACCGAATAAAGCGAAAGTAATTCTTTCATACTGGGCATTTTCCGCTCTTTGGTTATAACAATAACGAATCAGGGAAAAAAAGTCATCTAGAGAAAACTGTAAACTGAGAATTTTATCGATCTCGTCGATAAAAATATATATTTTCTCTCCCCGACAATAAACTAATAAAACTTCCTCGATAAATTGTCCCAAACGCTGCACGGGAGGTAAATCCTCTCGCTCGCGCAACCAGGATTTAAGATTAATTTTTCCCGTCAGATTAAATCCTAAAAACAAACGGGTAATCACCCCGTTATACCATTGGGATAAATTATCATTACTGCCAAGACTGGTTATATCTACGGACGCGCAATCCATGCCCAATTGCTGTAAAATATGAGTCACTCGTACCCTTAAACTGGATTTACCCATCTGACGACAGTTAAAAACGTAGCAAAATTGACCATTTTTCAACGCCGTTAACAGTTCTCGATCGGCATTTCTCTCGATATAGGTAGGATGGTTATAGGCAAGACTACCCCCGACACGATATTGATAATTCATTATCCTTAAACAAAATTATTTCAATGTCACCAACGGAAATAAAATAGACAATTGTGATGGAGATATCTATAATGCAAGGATAATCGCTATTGACAACCTATCCCCAAGGCAATTATGAAGAAAACTTTTTTCACCTCCATCGCCGTTAGTGCCACCCTCGTCAGTGGTATTGTTTTAGGTACTCTTGATGCTGGCAGTGCCTCCGCTTGTGCTTTCGCTAAAGCTAAAGGCATTTTTGGCAGCAATACCACCTTCCCTGTGGATGCTAACAAACTTATTTTAGGGGTTGCCGCCGCTACAGGAGCAATCACCGTAGCCGGTGTTTTAAGTTACCGTCGTTTTCACTCCGGGCAGCCTCCTGAAGATGCCGCCGCTAAGCTGCCGTCGGTATTTCCTATCCCCATTCCCCCCGTCGCTTTAAACGCGGCAGTGGAGGCGGAAGAAGCGGCAGAAACCAGCAAAATCTCCTAAAAATCCGCTATATTTCCTCAAAAAAGGTGTTGGCATCCCCGCAGCTTTCCCGCTAGGCAACACCTTTTTCTGCCTAATTGTGTCCCAGTTATCAGAATTTTCAGCGATTTTTAAGTTATGTTAAAAGGTGCAACCCTACCACCAGAGGTAAAGATGGGCAACTCTACCACATTTTCTGACACCCCACTTCACAAAGATCATCACACTTGGGAGCATTTAAAACAAGCCATCGCCGCTAGTTCCGGTTTTCGGCGTTGGCAGCAAGAACAACTAGAATCAGGTAAAAATAGAGACGATGCTGATGCTCGCATTTGTTCCTATCTACGGGAAACTTTAGAAACTTTAGCCTACTAGATTGATGCTCCCCAGCTATGACTGCATGGGGACTTTTTTTGTCCGTTTAAGCTAATTTGAAGACCTTATTTTCTGCGCGCCTCGTAACCCAATAACCAGACAAAAGCGACAATTAAAGGCAGGAAATAATAAATAGCTCGATAGGCGATTAAAGAGCCTAAAAGCTCGGCATTAGATACATATTCGGGGCGTAATCTCAGCATGATAAACTCAAAAACACCTATTCCCCCTGGCACATTGCTTAATACCCCTGCCGTCATGGCAAATACATAGAGACCGAAAAATCCTAAAAACGAAGTATTGTAGCTGCCCGGGAGAAGAAGATAGAGAACTCTAGCGGCTAATATCCAATCGATAAAAGTCACCAAAATCAAAGCCAGGGAAAGAGTCCAAGAGGGTAAATAGATATTTTCTTGGCCGATTCTTATTGGTTTTTTATAGGTGAGAGTCAAGAAAAAATATCCCGTAACCAGCAATAAAAAAATTATTCCTAAAGGTTTAGTAGTTAAAAAAGGTAATTTTAAAAGTTGAGGAATCCGTTGGGGATCGAGGAGGAAACTTAAACCACCAATCCCTAACATTCCTAACCAAAAGCTTAAATGGGTAAAAGTAATAACTTTGGCAATATCCACCACCCCCACCCCCGCAGGAGTATAGAAACGATAACGGATTGCTGTCCCAGAAAATAAGGTCAAACCAATGGTATTACCAAGAGCATAACTGATAAAAGCAGTGCGGATAATAGTGCCTAAAGCTAAGGGATGATTGATATAATAAAAACCTAGGCGATCATAACCCGTCATCGACAAATAACCCAAAGCCATCCAAAAAATAGCTTCTAGCTGACGACTTGTGGTAATATGATCCAAACTAGCCAAGAGTTGGGCAAAAGTGTAGTGTTTAAATTCTTGACTAATTGCCCAGACCGCTAGAATAAATAAACTCAAGGACAGGATAATCGGAGCAAAACGCTGGATTTTTTTATACATCTTACTTTTTACAAATTACTTTTGACTCATTAAAATTTATGAAAAGATCAAAGTTAGATTTAGCTAAACGTTTAAATCGATCCCGAAAAAGGAAATATGATAAATTCCTGACTTCCTCCTTATATTTAACAATTATTCTGGGTTTATTTTATCTACTCTACCTCAATCTTCCTTGGTCTTTTCATCTTTTTGTGCATTGGGTGACTAAAGGGGGTGATTTAGACAAAATTCCTGCCAAATTTTATGCAGAACTTAATCAATTGTGTTTGAGAGCAGATAGTGCGGGGGAAGTAAGAACGAGAAACTATACAGAACATACAGAAATCGCCGAATCTCTCGGTACATTTAGATGTACTTTAGTTAATGGTAGTCAAGAATGGTTAATAGAAGATTATAAATCTTTTAATTCTGCCGATGAAGCGATTTTAGGCACTCAGTTAGCGGTTTTTATCGCCGAGATTTTGGGAACAGATTATAGTTATAACATTCGCGCTTATATTCCCAATACTAAGTATCAAATAGCTCCCAAAACCAAATCCTAGACTAGGGATGGGTGAGAAACCCATCCTTAGAAAAAAATTAGTTTTCCGATACGGGTTTTGGTCGGGAAGGCCGAGGGATAGGGGATTGTCCGGGGGTAAAAGGTCGTTTTTCTCCTTCCCCCGAAAGATGACGATTTTTATCAAAAGGCTTTTTAAAACCTCCCTTACCCATCGGTTTTTTCTTGCTGGCAAAACCGAGGTCTAAACCTTCCAAAATGGTTAAGGCATCTCCTTTAAGTTGTACCTGAAAATCCCAAAAACGACTGATCGGTTTACCAGGTAAAGTGCCGCGCAATTTTAGTTTAAAAAACTTGGGTTTGTCCGCTTCAGTTTTGGGCATTTGTCGGATTTTGACCACTACCGCTTGATTTTCCCGTTCGGTAAAGATGACTTCGCCTCGAATCGAGAAATAACCCGGGGTAGAAGCGAGGAGTGGCTCTATCTCTGGATCATCCTCTTTTTTCAGGGTTTCTGGTTCCCAAACACCGACAATCTGAACATGAAGGGCATCATTTTCCTGACGGGTGCGGGGATAAACCACCCAAAGATGGGGTTTTTCTAGATCGAGATGATTTTTAACCAAACTGATCACCCGACCGAGAATCACAGAATCGATCAGAGTACCATCGGCAGTTAAAATATTGCCTTTAGTTAATTGTTCCTCCGATCGCTGATAATGGCCATAGACGAGACCGATCGCCCGATACTGCCGCAGATGACTGGGAGGGGGGATCGGTTGTTGACGTTTGACTTCTGCGGGGGTGGCTGACTCTACGGCTAAATCAGCCTCGGTATGGGGGGATTCAAGGGGGACTTCCTGAATTTCCACTTCAGGGGTCGGGGGGGTTTTCGGTGATTCGGTAAACCGATTCCCAGGACGATTCATATCACACTCCTAGCGGCGGAGACACATAGTAAATTAGTAATCAAGCAAGTCAAAAGCGCGATCTGGGGGGTTACAATAACCCTCTAGGGCGACTCTACTGGCATCTAATATATTAAGAACCATGATCTTTTGACTGTCAACCCAGTCAAAACCCTTTTGAGTCTTGACCGTTTGCCCATTGTACTTAATAAAGAGCGGCCAATTCGATCGATCCCCTCATCAAATCTCCAGATTTCCATAACATTTTCCTCTCTGTCCCCTCGCACCCCAGTCTATGAAAGCCTCTCTCTCTCACCGTCGTTGGCTGTCCATCGGTCTCGTCCTCATGTTATTTGCCTTGTTGTCCTTCTCGATCATGCCGCTATTGACTTCTATTCTCAAAAGTCAGCACTCCTCGGGCCAGAGTCATCTGTCCGCAGTCAAACAAGAGGAATTAGCCAGTCAAGCACTGGGTTATCAGATGGTTTTAGAGCGTGAACCCGATAATCAGGCGGCTTTGCGGGGATTATTAGATACTCGCTTACAGCAGGGCGATTTAAAGCAAGCGATCGAACCTTTAGAAAAATTAGCGCAACTTAACCCCCAACAATCCGATTATCTGCTACTTTTGGCGGAAGCGAAACAGCAAATAGAGGACTATGCAGGAGCCACAGGCAGTTATCGCGCTCTTTTAGCCTCCCATCCCCAAGAGCTGCGGGCCTTAACTGGATTAACTAATTTATTTCTTAGCCAAAACCGCCCGATCGAGGCGATTAGTCTGGTCAAAGACACGCTCGATCGCGCTTTAAAAGCTGCTGCCGATCCCAATAATCCTGCTAGTTTAATCGATATCGTTTCCGTTCAGTTACTTTTAGGCAAAATCTATTTCGAGCAGCAAAATTATCCGGAAGCTTTAAACGCCTATAAACAAGCTCAACAGATGGATGTTAACGATTTCCGACCGATTTTGGCAGCGGCGATCGTACTGAAAGAACAGGGCAAAAATCAAGAGGCTCAACCCCTCTTTCAAGATGCTCTCAGTCGCGCTCCTTTTGCTTACAGACAGGAGATTCAGACCCTAGCCGACGAAAATAACAAAATTGAAGCCACAGCCCCTAATCAGTGATCAGCTTTTTCTCCCTTCTCCCCTTGAGACTTGACATTGGGGACAAAAATGAGCCGAGCGCCCACTTAATTTAATTCTGGCAATAGTTGCACCGCAAAGGCGACAATTTTCGCCATTACGACCGTAAACCCAGGCCATCGCCCCATAATTGCCATTAACTCCCGTAACGTGGAGAAAATCGCTAAAACTGGTTCCGCCTTCAGCGATCGCCGTTTCCAATACAGAAATAATGTTTTTTGTCAATAAGTCTATTTGCTCAATTTTCAAGAGATTAGCGGCAGTTTGGGGATGGATGCCACTTTTAAAAAGAACTTCATCTGCGTAGATATTGCCAATTCCTGCGACTACATTTTGAGCGAGGAGAAAAGTTTTAATCGGACGACGACTTTTTTGACAGTGACTATAGAGGTAATCGGCGGTAAAATTGCGATCAAAGGGTTCCAATCCCAGTTTTTTGAGACCGGTAATCACAGTTTCTGGGGTTTTATCGGCGGCAATCCACCAAATTTTCCCGAAAGTGCGGGTATCGACGAAGCGCAATTCTTGCTGATTGGCAAAAAAGAAGCGTAAGCGCGTATGAATCGGCAGGGGAGTGGTATCTTTTACCCAGAGCAATTGTCCGGTCATACGCAGATGAACCCCGATACTGCTACCATTATCTAAATTGGCGAGGAGATATTTGCCTCGGCGCTGCCAATTGGTAATCGTAGTCTGAGCAATTCCTTGCAGAAAAGTTGCCTCACAATTAGGATAGGCTAGGGTACGCTGTAATAATACTTCCCCACCGATAATTTTTTTGCCCTGGGTAACTTGATTTAATCCGCGACGCACCGTTTCTACTTCTGGCAATTCTGGCATATAAGTAATTGAACAAAATTAAGTTCTTGGTTAGGGTAGGCAAAAGGCAAAAGATAGATAAACAGAACTTTTCATCGGGAAACGACACCAAATTAACATCAATTCTACTTTAACTTTAACATTTCGATAGTATCAATTATTTCCCGTTCAAAACTGACTTGAGCGCGATTAGTTTTACCACCAATATAAAAGCGATCGCCCGATTGTAAAGCCCAAATTTGCGAATGGGAAAAGTAACTCATTACCACTCCCATCATCAATAAAGCAAAACCTAAATAGACGATAGGTACTCCCGGATCTGCCTTAATTTGTAACCCTGTACTGCCCACTAATTCGACTATTTTTAGATTAACTCCATTGATAGGAATCGTCATTCCTTCTCGTACAGCAGAGGTTAAATCTCCCTGAGCATCATAGACAATTACCGTACCTTGTAAATCTCTGGTTAAAAGAGAAACTCCCTCACTAAGATCGGTTTTAGTCGGAATCCACGTTCCCCAGATTTGTCCATTACCTTTGGTGTCTAAACTAGCCATCGGTAGCTGTAGGATCGGACTATTATTCACCTGTACTTTTACCCCAGCAATCCCCCAACTGGTTTGATAAAAAGTCACCCCTTTATGGTGCAAAGGTTGGTTAACTTGAATAGTTTTGCGATCGATCTCCTGTCCTTGATTATCGATCACCGACAAATCAGAATAAAATTGTTCTATATCACCTTTAGGACTATAATCAATCCAAAAACGATTAACTTTAATCCCCCAATCCTTAGGGAGAGAATTTTTAGATAAGGGTCCAGCTTCAATAATATTTTTAACCTGAAAACTATCGCCACTAGCTACCATTTCTTGAGCGAAAAACCCGGTTAACGCTCCCCAGATCGCTCCTGCTAAAATAATTAACATGGCTGCATGAACGATAATCGGACCGATTTTACCAATCAGACCTTTACGAGCATAAAGACTGTTATTTTCTAGAAAAACTTTGTAGCCTTTTTTTTCTAACAAGGGGGTGAGGGATTCTAGGGAACCGGTTTCTAATTCAGCACTTAAAGCTAGTTTTTGAAATTGGCGAGATTGTTGATAAAATTGCCATTTTCTGGCCGCTTTTAAAGCAGGTAATTGTCGTCGGAAGGTACAAGCGGTTAAACTGGAACCGAAGAGAATTAATAATGATAGATACCACCAAGTGCTATAAACATGATTTAATCCCATTATTAATAAAACTTTCCAAGTCAGAAACCCAAATAAAGCGGGTTTCTCAGGATAATTAACTTGGTAGAAAGATAGAGATTGACCCTGTTCTATTACCGTCCCAGAAATGCTAAAAATAGCGATTAAAAGTAAGAGGATAATTGCCAATCGCAGATCGGCAATAGTCTGGATAAATTTACGTCCCCATTGAGGCGGTGTATTCTTTAAATTTGAGGAAGTTTCCGATATAGTCATAGGACCTCTTGTAAAAATCAAAAATTGTTGTTAGGGTTAGGAGTCAGGAGTCAGGAGAATTAAGAATGAATAATAATCAATTAGGCTGTATCTCACATTTGCAGAAATACCGATAACCAGCAATTATCAGTGATGCTTAAATTATCACAGATCTATCAGCAGCTGTCTGTAAGCATCCCACCCAAAAGCTAATGCGCTCCGGGGTTTGGGGGGTAGAACCCCCCAAAAGCTGGGATTGAGTGATAAAATCGGAAGTAATGACCAATTTTAGAAGATAGTTTACCTTGAAAAATCCCAACTCAGCAGATTTACAAAAATGAGCAGTTTTTAAACCCTCAAAAATTAATTATACAAGAGGTTCTATAGTTAAAAGTTGGGCCATTTTAGCCAATTATCCCTTGTAACTCTCCACCATCACAGCAGACGGGATAATAAAGAAAAAACTCCGAAACCGATTAATAAAACCCCACTGACGGGATTAATCCACCCGGACCATTGACGCAGGGAAAGAAAGCTTTTCAGCGAGGCAGTAAAAGAACCGACGATAATTAGGGGTAAAACATAGCCAGCAGTGTAGGATAACAATAATCCCCCTCCTAAGCTTAAATCTCCCGTATTGGCCACCCATGCCAATAGAGTTGCCAGAACTGGTGTACTACACGGAGAGGCGATTAAACCAAATGTTAAACCGAGAAGATAGGACCGCAAAATCGGGGGAAAATCGCCGGTAATCCAATCGGTAGAGCCAAGGGAGGGGAAGCGCAGGGGTAATAATTCCAAGAGGTTTAACCCCATGAAAATAGCGATCGCACTGACGATAATTGGTAAACCGATCCCCACCTGTCCATAGACTTTTCCTAAAGTAGCGGCAATTAGTCCCAATCCCGCTAAGGTGGTGGCTAATCCCAGGGAAAACCATGTGGACTGCCAAAAAGCCGCTAAACGACCTTGATTTTCGTAACCCCCGATATAAGCGACGGTAATCGGCAACATCGACAGCATACAGGGGGTAAGACTGGTGAGTAAACCGGCTAGAAAAATCACGGCAATACTGACAAAACTAAGGTGAGTTAGTTGGGAAGTCACTAAGCGATCGGCGTATTGTTCAAGGTGATAGAGTTGAGTCTGTAATTGGTCTAACATATCGGGGAATTTTTCAGGCTAAATTTGGCTCATTTCTAGGATATTACCATCGGGATCACTGACAAATAAGGCCTTTCTACCCGAGGCACTCATTTGAATTGTATAACCTTGACTTTCTAGATAGTTACCCATGGCCGCCACGTCATCAATAGCGAAGGCAATATGAGGATTGCGTCCCCATTTTTGGGGATTGGGACGGTAGTTTTGATAATTGGTATCGACAATTAAATGAATTTGATAATCTCCCACTTGATACCAAACCCCATCGTATTGAAAAGGGCGATCAATTCTAGTCAATCCTAGAACATTTTCGTAAAAGTTAACGGCTTTTTCTAGATCGGTGACTAAAATCCCCGTGTGTAAGGATCGCATGATGTTCATAGTTAATATCTGACTCGCGGATCGAGCCAACTATAGGTTAAATCGGCAATTAAGTTAAAGATAACAATTAAAATCCCATAGATAAAGGTAATCGCCATCACTACGGGGGTATCACTGCGGGAAATAGAATCAATTAATAAAGCACCGATCCCCGGCACACGAAACACTTGTTCTGTGACTAAAGCTCCAGTAAAAATTGAGGGAATATCGAGAGCAATCAGGGTGACAACGGGAATTAAAGCATTGCGAACTATATGCTTAGTGAGGACAGAAAAATTAGTTAGTCCCTTCGCTAAGGCAGTTTTAACGTACTCTTGGTGAATTTCTTCAGTTACGGAAGAACGCACGAAACGCATCAACATCGCCCCTTGATATAAGCTTAATACAGTTACGGGCATAATTGACTGTTTAACCTGCTCGATCAAACTATTAAAATTGCGGATTTCTAGGGTACTGTTATAAAAAGATGGTAGCCAGTTTAACTGCACACTAAAGATAATAATTAATAATAATCCCGTCACAAAGGTGGGTAAAGAAAAGCCAAGCATCGAAAAAGTAGAGATGATTTTGTCTAACCAAGAATAGCGCTTGACTGCTGAAATTACGCCCAAAGGAAAAGCAATTAAAACCCCGAAAATATAGGCAATACCGACAATCCAGAGAGTTGTGGGTAAACGCTGCCAAATGAGGGTAAAAACCGGGCTGCGACTGGTGAAAGAATAGCCCATATCTCCTTGAAGAAATGCTAACAACCACTTGACATAACGCACGGGAAGCGGTTGATCTAATCCGAGACTTTTGCGAATATTTTCTCGCACCGCTTCGGTGATAGCGGGATTAGCTGCAAATTCCCCCATCGGATCCCCCGGCGCTAGGGCCAAAATGCCAAAAACCACCATACTAATAGCTAAAAGAGTGGGAATCGAAAATAATAATCTTATCAGAAAATATTTGAGCATTTATTTACTACGCTTCCAGTCCTTGATGTTCCAAGTATTTCTATCCCAGGGAGTTAATTCAAACCCCGACAAACTATTGCTAATTGCCACCACATCGGCACGATGAACTAGGGGAATAATCACAAAATCATTAATTAACATATCATTCATTTTAATCGCTATTTCTCGCCGTTTTTCTGGGTTTAATTCTTGACTAAAAGCTTGCCATAATTTATCGTATTCAGGATTACAATAACGAGCATAATTATCACCGGCCCAACCATCAGCTTTTTGGGGAATTTCGCTACAGGTAAAGGTTTTAAAATAGGCTTTCGGATCGGGACTATTATTACCAGTAGTGTACATTTGTAGGTCAGCATAAAACTTTTCTACCGTGTCATCGTTAGCAGGATCGCTAGAAAAGAAAATACTGGCATCAACAGTTTTTAATTCTACTCCTATCCCGATCGCTTGTAAACTTTGTTTGATAATTTCTTGGGTTTTCTGACGGAGAGGATTGACAGTGGTTTGAAAAACTAATTTCATTTCTACCCCATTTTTATCCCTAGTGCCATCACCATTACTATCTTTCCATCCCGCATCATCTAGTAATTTCTTAGCCTTTTCTAGATTAAATTCATAGCGAGTATTGGGAGAATTATATTCCGATGGCATCACGATAAAATTAGGAGTTGTTTTCCCAGTAATACCATAAAGTTGCGTGGCAATAGTATCTCTATCAACGGCCAAAGACAAAGCTTCTCTTACTTTTACATCACTCAAAAAAGGATGGGGAAACTTAATACTAGACCTCTCACCTTCAGGAGTAGCTTGATTAGGATCGCTCAGATTAAATAAAACTCGTTCAATCAAAGAACCGAAACTAGATATTAACTGACCCCGACCCGCTTTTTCTAAATCACTTAAAACCTTAGCCTCTACTTGCAAATTATAGGCATAATCCGCCTCCTGTGTCTGTAAAACCGCTCGTGCCGCAGAAGTTGCATCACCTCCTCCTTTTAATTCTATTCTTTGAAAACCTAATTTATCCGCTTCTCGAAAAAAAGAATTTGGTTCATAAACCGCCGTATCTCCCGGTTTAAATTCTACCACTTTATAGGGGCCAGTTCCCACCGGTAATAAATTAGCAGGGGCCTGGCGTGCCGTTTCATTGCTATACTTTTCATAGAGATGTGCTGGTAAAATCATCCCTTCTGTCCCCACAAAAACTAATGACCACGCGGGATTAACTTGCTTAAAAGTTATTTTAACCGTATGGGGATCGATCGCTTCCACACTTTTAACTATTTCATAATTGCCAGCGCTAGTAGAACCGGTTTTCGGATTGGTGATAAAATTATAGGTAGCGATGACATCTTTGGCAGTAAAAGGAGTACCATCTGACCATTTAATATCTTTTTTTAGCTTCCATGTCACCGATTTACCATCCCGGGCAACTTCCCCATTTTCAATAGTAGGAATTTCTGCCGCTAAAAAAGGAACTAATTCCCCTTTTTCATCGAAACTAGCCAAAGGTTCTAAGGTAATGCGACTCGCTTCTGAGTCTTTAAATCCCGTGGAGAGATGGGGATTTAAAATCGTCGGTGCTTGCCAATACAAAAGTTTTAAAGTTTCTGAATTATTATTGGTCGTTGCTGGGGGATTATTAGCTGTTTGTTGACGACAAGCACTAAAAAGCAGCGTACAACTAAGGGATAAAATTAACAGGGGCAAGAAAAGCGATCGCTTAAACATTTTTAGTGACAATCAATAATTCAACAGGGTGACTTAGGTGATTCCCTACCCCACCAATAACAAGTTATCAGACATTGAGTCTTGATCTCGATCGATTAATTGATTATTTGCCTTTATCCATTCCTAGTCAAGTTAAATCGATCATGCTATGGTAGCGATGCTGTACTAGACAATAAAATTCTAGGCACGGCGACGAAATGGGTTCTTTGGTTTGTGTTATGCAATGTACGGGGGTTATAAGGGATGGAACCCTTATAGACAACAGGGTAAGAGCATCTCAATTAGGCTTGACAAAAGGCTTTCAGCACAGCCATCATATAGTTATTATCCATGGCCGCCCGTTTACTTTTTTGTGCCAGACTACGTCGGTAAGTGGATTCCTGGTTAAGAGCGTTAAGTGCTACTCGTCTCAAGAAGGCAAAATTACGAGGGCTGTGACCAGAGCGAATCCGACATTGATCCTCATTAAAAGTAACATCTAAAATCCAATGAGCCTGATTTTCAATGCCCCAATGTTTACGAATAGCATTACCTATTTTTTGAGCATCAGCAGGGAGAGAACTGAGATAAAATTGGACTTCACAAGTGGTTTTATGACCAGGATGACGAACTCGTTTAACCATGATAATACTTTGAAGTCCTTGCCATTGAGCCTGTTGATAAAGACCGCCGAAAGCTTCTAAAGGTACAGCCCAACACCAACGTTTTTCGAGGCGATGATGACCTTTTTCCAGACGGTAATCATAACTAGGGTTTGCTGAATAATGGTAAAACCCTTTTAAAATAAAGCTTTTGACCTGTTAAAGTCCGATGTTAGTGCTGCGAAAATAGGATTGGGACGTTCAAAAACCTTGCATTATCCTTCTTGTAGTACATCGCTTGGTACAAA
>NZ_JAPZQM010000562.1:0-5650 GCF_027530565.1 Microcystis sp. LE19-10.1B
AACCCTTATAGAGAAAGGCACTTAGCGATTTTTGTCAATTGTTTTTGCTCTAGAGCCAACTAATCAATTAAGTCTCTTACCAGATAAGGATTTAGTCGATTTATGCCCCCCTATCGAACCATACCAAGTAACGAAGAACCAGATTTTCTATCCGAATGCTTCGCCCGTACTTTTTCAGCAGACCCTATATAGATGTCGGTTTTAGCAAATTCCCGTTACGAAAATCAAAACTACATAGTATAATGGTACTGTTAATTATTTTTGGAGGTGTAAATATGAGTCTAACAGAAAAACAAAAAAACCTTTTGCGATGGATAGTTAAAGAAGTACGGGCTGATCATCTTAAAGAGGACAGTATTTGGTACTACTGTCCGACTGTTAACAGTCATCTTTGGGTAGATTACAATGGTTTTGATAGCACTCCTTATGTCGAATTCGCAACCTTCGATATATTAGAAGAATATGATTATGTTAAATGGCAAAAAAAAGACTCGAAGTCCGTTCAATACAAGGGCGCTCTAACAGGAAAAGCTTATGAAGCGGTTGATTCTAACTTTGCTGAACCCGATCGCTCGGCTATTCCTCATCTAATTCCCTTAACTGAAGTTGAACATTTAGACTCCGAACTATGGGAGAGAGTCCGTTTTTCTGTGAGTGCGGGTGGAGATAATCCAAAAGCGTGGGATACTGCGATTCGCAATGCGACAGTGGTTTTAGAGGACCGCATGAGGAAACTGGGAAATATTGATAATATTAATCAAAAAGCCACGGGTAATGGTATTGTTAACCTAATTTTTGGAAGTAATAAATCTGTACAAAAAGATAAGCTTCCATCAGAAGAATTAGAGGCATACCGTGATTTATATTCGGGTACAATGAAGCTTTTTCGTAACCGTTACGCTCATCGATTCATCGATCCTAAACCAGAGGAGGGTGGAGCAATTATCGTATTCATCGATTTATTATTGAAGATGCTAGATGATTTAGATTGGGAGACAGAAAACGAGAATACATAAATCTCTAATTCTTGTCTAGTTTAACGGTGGATTACGCTGACGCTAATCCACCCTACTGTAGGATAATTGTCTTCTAGCTTCGTAGAGGATGACAGCAGTAGCGATCGCAACATTTAAAGATTCCACACCGCCAAAGAGGGGAATTTTCACCGTTTCATCGGCTAAAGTCGCTAATTGGGGCGATAAACCGGCTCCTTCATTGCCTAACAAGATTAAAGTCGGACGGGTAAAATCAATCTCCCAGTGGTTTTTGGTGGCTGTGGGTAAAGTCGCGATCGCTTTTACCCCCTGTGCTTGATATTTTTTCACCAAAGCCGATAAATCCGATTCTACCACCAGGGGCGATCGAAACCATTCCCCAGCCGAACTGCGGATCACTTTGGGGTTATCGATTTCGACGCTATCGAGACTTAACCAGATACCCTGTACTTCCGTAGCCACAGCAGTGCGAATAATAGTGCCGAGATTACCCGGATCCTGCAATCTTTCCAAAACTAAGCCCAATTGTAGCGGATTTGGGGGGACTGGATGAAGGTGATCACGGGCAATAGTGGCAATCACACCATCGGGGTTAACCGTGGTTGCTAGGGAAGCGAGGACTTCCGGGGAAACTATCTCGACTCGTTTGGCTTGATTTTGAAGCTTCTCTGCTAATTCTCCCTGTCTTTGCTGCCACTTTTCAGTATAACAAACCGTCTCTAGGGAACAATTCACCGCTAAAGCCGTCTCTAGTAAGTGCGTTCCCTCAATTAAGGACAAATTCTGCTCCTGTCGCTCTCTAGTGCGGTGTAGCTTGCGAATTTGCTTGATTAAAGGGTTTTGAACACTGCTAATCATAGCCAATCGGATTTTTAACCCCGCTAGGGCTGCCCTAAACAACTGCGTCTTGAGGGAGATAATGCGGAACTCGGGACTTGAACCCGAAAGTCTTTGCAGACACTAGAACCTGAATCTAGCGCGTCTACCAATTCCGCCAGTTCCGCATTTTTCTTTCACAATCTTTTATTATACTATCGGACAATCCATAAGTCAAGATAGTTCAGATAATTAAGACAAAAATCGCTTTTCGGGGTAGAATCACCAATAATTTCCTCAAAAATCTGATAAAATGCAGTGTCATTTTGCCGAAGCTCTCCTTAGCCAAGACTGCCAACCAAGATAAATGAATCATCCTATGACCATCGATACCGAGCATCCCTATTTAGAAATTCAAGGTCGTCACTCTCTCAAGGGTGAAGTCAAGATCAGTGGTGCCAAAAATGCCGCTCTAGTGATTATGGCGGGAGCTTTACTCTGCTCCGACGAGTGCCAGATTGGTAATGTACCTGCCCTGGCCGATATCGAGCGGATGAGTCAAATTCTCTCGGCTTTGGGCGTGCAAGTCCGTCGCACCGGAGATAGACTAGAGATTGATGGCAGAGACCTCCAACAAGCTCAAGCACCCTACGATCTCGTCTCCCAGTTGCGAGCCAGTTTTTTCGCCATCGGACCGATTTTAGCCCGTTTAGGAGAAGCAAAAGTTCCCCTCCCCGGCGGCTGCGCCATTGGGGCCAGACCAGTAGATCTGCACGTTAGAGGCCTACAGTCAATGGGTGCAGATGTATTAATCGATGGCGGCATGGTACACGCCCGCGTTAAGGGTAATGGTCGTCTGAAAGGGGCGAATATTTATCTGGATTATCCCAGTGTGGGAGCGACGGAAACCCTAATGATGGCGGCGACTTTAGCGTTCGGGGAAACCATTCTCGGTAATGCGGCCCAGGAGCCAGAGGTGATTGATTTAGCCGATTTTTGTGTTTCCATGGGGGCAAAAATTCGCGGTGCTGGGACCAATACAATTGTCATCGAGGGAGTTTCCCGTCTGCACAGTACCGATTACAGTATCATTCCCGATCGCATTGAAGCCGGGACTTTACTGATAGCTGGGGCGATTACCCACTCAGAAATTAGTCTTTATCCCGTGATTCCCAGCCATTTAGCTTCGGTAATTGCCAAACTGCACGAAATCGGTCCGGAAGTGGTGGAAGATGGTCCCAATCGTCTCCGGATTATCCCTAGAGACTTAAAAGCCACCGATATGGAAACCCTGCCCTATCCCGGTTTTCCCACGGATATGCAGGCCCAATTTATGGCTCTATTAACTTTAGCCGAGGGCAGTAGCGTGGTTAATGAGACGGTTTTTGAAAACCGTCTGCGTCATGTGGCCGAATTAAAGCGTCTGGGAGCAGATATCAAGGTCAAAGGAAATGTGGCTTTAGTGCGCGGTGTGCCTTTCCTCTCTGGAGCGCCGGTGATGGCCACGGATCTACGCGCTTCGGCAGCTTTGGTGGTGGCAGGATTGGCAGCCCAGGGGACTACTATTGTGCAGGGACTCCATCACCTCGATCGAGGTTACGATAATTTAGAGGGTAAATTAAGAGCATTAGGGGCAAATTTACGCCGGGTTGATCCTTTAGCCTTAGAATTGGCTACCCTGACCCAATCTTAATAGAAAAAGGGCGAAGCATTCGGGCAATAACCTATCGCTGAAACCGGAGATTTCCCATCCGAATGCTTCGCCCCTACAGATATTATCTGACTTTTTCACCGCCTATTCATCGGCTGTAAAATAACGCTCTAGAAAATCGAGAGCATGATTTCTTAAATCATAATATTCTTGAGTTTCTCGCATGGCGTGACGATCCCGGGGATGGGGAAAAGGCACTGTTAAAATCTCACCGATATTAGCATGGGGTCCATTGGTCATTAAAACAATGCGATCGGACATGAAAATTGCCTCATCTACATCATGGGTAATCATAATCACCGCTTGCCGGTGACTCTCCCAAATTTTCAGCACTTCCTGTTGTAATTTTCGCTTAGTTAAAGCATCTAAAGCCCCAAAAGGTTCATCCATCAATAGCATTTTCGGTCGAGTTACCAAAGCGCGAGCGATGCCCACCCGCTGCTTCATTCCGCCGGAGATTTCTTCGGGATATTTATCAGCAGCGGCCGTTAAATGCACCATAGCTAAATGTTCATTAACAAGGCTATTTTTTTCAACTTTACTAGCACTTTTAAGAACTTCATCCACCGCCAAGCGAATATTTTCTCGCACTGTCAACCAGGGTAAAAGAGAATAATGCTGAAAAACCATCATGCGGTCAGCCCCCGGTTTACGAATTAATTTTCCTTCTAAAGTGACCTGTCCCGAGGAGGCTTGTTCTAAACCGGCGATAATTTTTAAAAGCGTCGATTTGCCGCAACCGGAATGACCGATCACCGAAATGTATTCTTGGGAACCAATAGTCAGATTCACCCCATCAAGAACAACAAAATTACCGCCATCAGCCTTAGGATAAGCTTTAACGATATTTTTAATCTCTAAAAATTCCTCCCCGGAAAAGGAACTTGAGAGCGAGTTAGGAACAGAGGAGAATTGGGCCATAATAATTAATTATCCCTGCAAATAAAAGAATTGAGGTGAATTGGCGCGAATTTCAAAACTGTTGAGATAACCGACGAGATCGCTA
Organism: Microcystis sp. LE19-10.1B; assembly: GCF_027530565.1. Lineage (NCBI taxonomy): Bacteria > Bacillati > Cyanobacteriota > Cyanophyceae > Chroococcales > Microcystaceae > Microcystis > Microcystis sp. LE19-10.1B. The sequence goes on from NZ_JAPZQM010000562.1 coordinate 4,529, forward strand.
GGATCAAAAGCTTTTTGATCGATAAAGTCCCCCGGCGGTACGACGTAATAATCCTCGCTGGGACAAACAATACCCATATCGTCGGCGATTTGACGGTATAAATCGGTTTTCCAAGCTTTTTTAGCTACTTCTTCCGCATTTTTGGGTATTTCAGCAATCTGTCCCCAGCGAGCGGCCTGGGTGATTAACCAAAGACTTTCGGATTGCCAGAGAAAGGTAGAATGATCGTGATCGGCTTTGGCAATATCTTTCGGCATGGCGAAAAAAATTGTCGTCGCTAGATCCTCAACCAGACGTTTTCGATCATCGAAACCCCCATAGTTGTAATCCCCAACGATGCCGGGGCGGGTAAATTGTGGTTTTGCCCCTGTAAACGAGCGCCCAGAAATGATCGTCGCTACTTCCTCTCGATTTTCAGGTCGATCGCAATACTGACAAGCTTCAATCATCGCTTTGACTAAAGAGCGATAGGTTTTCGGGTTTTCTTCGATAAAAGACTCCATCACCGCTAGAATGCGATCGGGGTGTCCTTGCCAGATTTCCCGTCCCTGGGCAAAGGTAAAACCGACCCCTTCGTTACCGGTAATCGCCCTAGTGTTCCAGGGTTCGGCCACCATATAAGCTTGCATTGTGCCAATACGCATATTGTTGACCATCTGCGGCGGCGGAATAATCAAAAGACGAAACTCCTCGATCGGATTAATGCCCATCGATGCCGTCAGGTAACGCAGGAAGTATTCATAGATGGAGGAACTCAAGACCACTGCCCAGATGCGCTCTTCCGGGGGGATACTCTGGAAATAGGCTTGCAGTTGCTGGCCCGCTTGCTGAAGATCGCCATTATACTCTCGCCAAGGTCGAAGGCCAAAATCCCACATCGGCCGATTCATGGTCATAGCGTTGCCGTGACGATGAATAGTCATCGCCCCACACAGAGGGGCAACCCGCGCCTATGGGGGGATAGAACAAAGATGGTTGCTAGTTGAAAGTCAAGCTAGACAAGAATCAGACTTGAAAAAATTAGAGAAAAAAATCGAGCAGGAAAAGAATTGGGCATAAGAAAAAATCCGCCAACTATCCCGAAGAGAATTTGAGAATAGAGCGGTGGCGTTGGCGATAGTC
>NZ_JAPZQM010000689.1:0-1416 GCF_027530565.1 Microcystis sp. LE19-10.1B
ATGGTCGAGGGAATCAACAATAAACTTAAACTAATAAAACGGAGAGCCTATGGCTTGAGAAACTTTCGGAATTTTTGGGTTAGAAGTATGTTGTCTTGGCATCTTGTATGTTGATTTAGCATAAAGAGTAACGAAGAGCCAGAAATTTCTCGATACAAGTTATGCGATCGCTTTATCTTCATCTACGGACGATTATCATCTATATTGTCAAAGAAACGATAAAAATTGGGGAATTGTTGACTGTATTTCTTTTATTGTAATGGAAGAGCGTAGAATAACGGAAGCATTAACAACGGATATTCATTTTCAGCAAGCTGGTTTTCGAGCTTTGTTGAGAGATTAATCTCAGGGCAGGCGATCGCCATTCCCACATCACCCAAAAGTGATCGCCATTCCCACATCACCCAAAAACGATCGCCTCTCCTCATCACCCAACAGCGATAGCCATTCCCAAAAAATTGCTCCTCCCAAAAGCGATCGCCCCTTCACCCTTACTCTAAAAAGCGATCACCTCTCCCTGTTTTATAAAAAAGCGATACTAAAACCGAACAAATTCGGTGACAATCAGTAGTGAAAAAATTCAACCAATCGATCAGCCACTACCATTGCTACCCGTTCGTCAAGACTGCCAATTGTGGCAACAATTCGGGTTTTGTCAATCGCCCTAATTTGGTCTAAAGCAATACTGCCGCGCACATTTTCTTGATCAATGGGGATTCTTGTTGGGTAATTTTTGACAGTACTGGTGATTGGTGCAATAACGACTGTTCTTAATCGAGCATTAATTTCACTAGGAGAAACAACAACACAAGGTCGAGTTTTTTGCAGTTCAGACCCCCTAGTTGGATCGAGTGCCACCAACAGGATGCTAAATCTTTCTACCATTGATTTTGCCGCTCAAACTCGTTTTCCACCCCTAGCCAATCCTGTAACTCGGCTTCAATAGGAGCATCATCAAATAACTCAGCCCAGCCTTCCCTCACCTTCTTTTTAGCACTCAGAATAATTCTTTTTCCATCAACTATCGCCTCAACTTCGTCCAGAAGTTCACACTGTTCCATGATTGCTTGAGGAATTGTAATTGCTTGAGAATTACCGATTTGTACGATTTTTAGCAACATTTTGACGACCAGATAAACATACGATAATTATATCAACTTATACTGATTAGGGAGCGATCGCCCCTCCTCCTCAAAATCGCCCCTCCTCCTCAAAATCGCCCCTCCTCCTCAAAATCGCCCCTCCTCATCCAAATCGCCATTCCCCAAAAATTGCGGCTCTTCGGGACTTGGTATGGTTCGATAGGGGAGCATAAATCGACTCAATCCTTATCTGGCAAGAGATTTAATTGATTAGTTCGCTCCAGATCGCAAACAATTGACAAAAATTGCGGCAATGTCTGTCTCTATAAAGGTT
>NZ_JAPZQM010000104.1:0-16804 GCF_027530565.1 Microcystis sp. LE19-10.1B
GAGAATTTGAAAATAAAGAAGAACTGGAAAAAGTAGTCAATCAGCTTTTAAATGAAGGGGGATTGATTATTAAATGGAGTAGAAAACTTAAAAATAAGGGTAATGCTGTCAATGTAACTTAAATGCGTAAAAGCTTAATAAACCTGTTACCCCTAGCCAAGCTGCTGAACCTGCTGGTGGCATCGTCTATGCCATTGGCACCTTGGGCTATGACTTCGGCACCGAAGCCCGTCGGGACACATTTAAACAACTGATGCCGACAGCGGTAATTGGTGGTATTGAAGTTCCCTCTAATCCCTACGATGCCCGTCAGATGGTGGATTACCTAGCTGACCACCTCTCGGAGGCTAAATCCTTAATTTGGACCCTGAACCTGGAACTTACGCCAATTTACGCCATTGAACCCCTTGGCTCTTTTTCCCGCGAAGTTTATGCCGCTTTACAGGAACTTCTTTCGGGACAAGTGCAAGCAGAAGACAGCCCCGAATATATCCAGCGTGTCAGTATTCCGGGACGGATTACTGGGCGGACAGTACGCCTGTTCTCAGGGCAAGTTGTTCCCGTCATTGAACCGGATAGCCCCCGGGGAATTTATGGTTGGCACATCAATACTTTAGTCAGTGCGGCAATTGAAGCTGTTGGTGCAGAACAAACAGAAGCCCAAGAAAGCCAAATGCGCCGCACTTTGAGTAGTTTCCTCAACCGCATCTACTACGATTTACGCAATTTAGGGCAAACTTCCCAAGACCGCGCCCTCAATTTTGCTGCGACCAACGCTTTCCAAGCAGCGCAAACTTTTTCTGAGGCTGTGGGTGCGGGGATGGAACTCGATAGTATTAATGTTTCTAAGAGTCCTTTCTGTCGGCTGGATAGCGATTGTTGGGACGTACAGTTAAAATTCTTCGACCCGGAAAATAGCCGCCGCGCTCGTAAAGTCTTCCGTTTTACCATTGATGTCAGTGATTTAATTCCTGTCACCTTGGGCGAAGTTCGTTCCTGGTCTTCTCCTAATTAGTCCTTTCCCCTGCGCTGACTTCTGACTTCAAGTACGGGCGAAGCATTCCGATAGGAAATCTAAGGTTTCAGCGATAGGTTATGCCCGAAGGCTTCGCCCCTACCCCCATTATTTACCCCAAAACAACCGTGAGACTTCCCAAACAATCTGCTCCCGTCAAACGACCCCATTTCATTCATCCCCATGAATGCGTCGATATTATTCATGGAGATGGCGAAGATTTAGTATCTATCTTAGTTAAGTTAGTTCATGGAGCCAACTACAACGATCCAGCACAATTTCAATATCCTCATTATGGCTATCTGAAAATGTCCTCTTTTGGCGGTTTTCGTTATTAGTCAAGGGTGGAGAATATACTCGTGATTAATCTGTCAGCAAAAAGCAATCTGCTCTGATAGATAATGACAGCATAAGCAACACTCAAACCCCAAATTCACCTACTCACCGATCACTCCAATTTTATGACGGCAATTCCTGTTGATTTAGTCATTGTCATTGATACCAGTGTCTCCGTTAAAGCGGAGGCCGAAGGATTGAGTCAGGCGGCGGAAACGGCGATCGCTAATGCCCGCTCCCACTGCCCCTCAGACCTGCGAGTGATTTGGCTGGGGATCGAAGGAACCTGGAAAAACACCCAATTTGAGCGCACAGTTCGAGACTATCTAACCAAAACCTGTGCCATTCCCGAATCGGCCTTAAAAAGCCGAAAAAAAGGTGAACTCCCATCGGGAGGAGCCCAGGAAGATGCGGCCCGGGTGATGCAAGATCTGGCCACTCATTTTGATTGGCGGTCTGGGGCGAAAAGGGCGATTTTTTACCTAGGAGATGAAGCCTTAGATGCAGGCGGGGACAAAACCCTTGCCAAGGATATTGAAGCCGCTAACCAGGCGATTCAAGGAGCTAAAACGGCACAAGTGATCATTCATAAGCTAAACGGCTTTTACTTCGGATCACCGATATAGACTCCAAAAGGGTTATAGCTGTTGGATCATGCAGGTTAAGCGCCGTTTAGCTTACCTATTGTGGTCAATCCAAAAGTCGCTATCGTCACACGATTGAAGCTGAATATGCTCGCGTCGCCCAAGAAACTGGCGGTCAATCTTTCACCGCGGAAGGTTCTCTCAGGGATTTTGCCACGGTTCTCGAACAAATCATTTGTGGGAGTCAATCTCCTCCTCAAATCCTCTTAAACGAACCGCAGAAAACTGATACGCCAACAACTGCTTTAGCAACTGACGGCGATCCACAACCTGTATTACAACAAACTCATGGAGAGCATCAAACTATGTCTAAATCCAAAGATTCTACAGAATCAGCAGCCGCTGCCGCGAATGTTACTCAACCCACCCCGGAACAACCGAAGATTGAGCAACCAGAAACAACTGAACCTAAAACTAAATACATTCCCGCCACTGGTTTAGAAGATTACGGACGCTGGAAAACCATGTTCAAAGATCGCAAGGCGAATCCCAATGATCCGCCTTTTCGCCGCGGTCGCATCTGGTGTTAAACTTTGTCCATTTTTCCCGCAAAACTTTGTCTATTTTTACCGCAAACAAATTGTTTAAAGTTGACAATAGTTAACAGAAAACTCTTGACAAGGATCGTGTAAATCTTTCAGTGTTATCGACAACTACCTTTGGAGTAACTTACGATGAAAACCCCAAAACTGACCCCTCGCATTACCGCCCCGGTTCAACGAGACAATATGAGTACCGTTCCTAGTGATGGTAATGTGATTACCCCTGCTACCTTCTGTGATTTAGCCACCAAGCAATGTTATCCCTTTGCGGGTGACGACGCAGTGTAATTTGTTCTTCCTGGCATTAGTCATTAGGTAGGCAGTCTTTTTTTACATGAATTGTTCGCGCTTGCCTACCTGACAAAACGACTACTCTTCAGGTTCTATCCCCAAGGCCCTTAACTGTTCCGCTAGGCGATCGGCTCGTTGTCGTTCCTGTTCGGCTCGTTGTCGTTCCTGTTGAGTAGATTCCTGGGAAGTTAACAACAAGTTACCTTCCCCATCCCACCAGCGAAGCCAGGGAAAGGATTGATTTTGGTATTCCCCCTGCCAAATTCCTAACTCTACCTTTAAAGGAACAATGGGATAATGACCGCGCTGATTAGGAGTCATTTTTTGGTAACGACCATTAACTAACTGGTACATCTCGATCTGGGCCTTGTTAACTTCATAAATTCCATAAAAAGGAATTTGAATCGCTCGCTCATAGATCCAAAATTTACCCTTGACAGGCGTTTTATCCCGTTCTTCTTCACCATTACCAGAGACAAATTCTAAGGCAATAACCGGTTCAATGGTTTCTTTCCACATCACAAAAGAACGCCGGACTTGACCATCAATCGTTGTGGGGACATGGGGAACATAAAACCAATCGGGAGCAACAGCACCTTTTTCTAGGGATTCTGGATGCTCTGGCAATCGCCAATAAATCCCACAATCTCGACCCAGACAGTAATTACCGTCAGGATGTAATTGCTCCAAAAGGGGTGTAATAGTATCCGTTAAAAGGTCTGCTTGGGGAGGCTCTTGATAGTTTTTCACAAAACTTCCATCTTTATCCGGGAGTTGGGTGTGGTCGGGTAAAGGGGAATCGCAATACACCGTGGTCGAAGGTTCCTGAATTGTGGTTGCGGGTTGTGCCGTTGGGGTGATTGCACTCATCTTTAATTCCCCTATTTTTGTTATCTAGCTTTTATTCTATAACTGTTCTTGAAAACCTGCAAAAACTATGCCTGATCTCAATGCTATCCCCGGAATGACTGCTCTTCGCTCCCATACCAAAGGCGATCCCCGCATCAAAATTGCCGTTCTTGATGGACCGATTGACTTAGATCGCGCCTGTTTCCAAGGAGCAAATATTACCCGCCTTGATCCCTATTGGTCGGAAGAATTTCCCATCGATCCCCAACACTTACAAGCCTTTTTAGATATAGAAAAAAGTGACAAAAGTGATGAAGAAAAAGAGTATCTGTTCAAAGAAGCTATCCCTGATGAAAACATCCTCCACAGTTTGCATTTGCGCTTCCATGCTAACCATATTATCAGCACCATTTGTGGCCAGCCAGATTCACCCGTAGAAGGGATTGCTCCTCAGGCTACTGTAATTAATATTCCCATCGCCTATAGCAACGAAGATTTTATTAATCCTCTCAATCTTTCTCGCGCAATTAGTACCGCTATTGAACAGGGAGTTAATATTATCCATTGTGCCGCTTGTCACCCAACTCAAAGCGGATTAGCGCACGAATTTATTGATAAAGCAATTCGTCAAGCTCAAGCTAATAATATCCTGGTGATTGCCCCCGGAGGTAATGATAAAGGAGAGTGTTGGTGCGTTCCTGCGGTATTAGAAAATGTCCTGACAGTAGGAGCAATGAAAGATACAGGCGAGCCATTTAAATTTAGTAATTTTGGTGGTAAATATGCAACTCAAGGGATTCTCGCTCCAGGAGAGAATATTTTAGGCGCTCAACCCGGAACCGATGACCCCATCCGCAAAAAAGGCACTAGCTGCGCCGCTCCCATTGTGACAGGAACAGCCGCTTTATTAATGAGTTTACAATTAGAACAGGGGTTATCTCCCGATGCAGAAGCAGTAAGAGTCGCCTTGATTAATAGTGCCATCCCCTGCGATCCTAATGAAGTAGAAGAACCAGAACGCTGTTTATTAGGAAAAATCAATATTGCGGGTGCTTATGAACTGCTGACGGGAGAGAAATTACAAACTGTTGAAGCGGATAACAATTTGTCGAATAATATCATAAAATCGGCGGTAATTCCGATGACAGTGACAACCTCGGTTATCCCATCTAATACAACCGAGATGGCAACTCAGGGAATAACTATAACCACCCCAACAGCAGCGACAATAGAACTGGTGATCACTCCTAGCAATGCTTCAGAAAATGTTTCCTCAACCGGATTAATACAAAATAATCAAACAAATAAAAATATTGTCTTTAATAGTGTCGTTCCTAGTCAACGTTCAAACCTCGTTTATGTGTTAGGAACTTTAGGCTATGATTTCGGCACAGAAGCGCGTCGGGACACCTTTAAACAATTAATGCCAACCATCACGATCGATAATCTTGAATTACCATCCAATCCCTACGATGCGCGGCAAATGGTAGATTATTTAGAAAGTAATTTATCAGAAACTAAGTCTTTAATTTGGACAGTCAATTTAGAACTAACTCCCATCTATGCAATTAAACCCGTGGGAGCTTTTGCCGCCGAGATTTATCAAGTCATGCAATATATGTTAGCGGGTCAAATATTACCAGAATCTGACGAAGATTATGTTGAAAGGGTGAGTATTCCGGGTATGCTTACAGAGGAAACCGTGAAACTTTTTTCGGGTCAAATTGTTCCCGTCATCAAGGTTAATAGTCCCCGGGGAATGTATGGCTGGAAAATTAATACTTTGATTGAATCAGCCATAGAAACTGTTCGCACAGAACATGAAATCGCCGATGAAGTAAGGATGCGGCGTTCTCTAACCAGTTTCTTAAATCGCATTTATTATGACTTACGCAACGTCGGACAAATCGCCCGCGATCGCGCCTTAAATTTTGCCGCTACTAACGCCTTTCAAGCGGTACAAACCTTCTCCCAAGCAGTAGCAATGGGAATGGAATTACACAGTATTGAAGTGGAAAAAAGCCCCTTCTGTCGCTACGGAAGTGAATGTTGGGATGTGAAATTAAAATTCTTCGATCCCGAAAATGGTCTGCGGGCCAAACGAGTTTTTCGCTTTACCATTGATGTCAGCGATCGCACCCCTGTAACCTTAGGAGAAGTGCGTTCTTGGGCTGTTTCTAAGTGAGGTTTTAGCTTAGGATCAACTTACCAATATTGAAAAAAGCAATAAGCGATCGCTCTTAACTGTGCTGGAAATTTGTCAAGATTAAATTTAACAAACTTAACATCTGAGTCAGATGAACGTAGGTTGGGTTGAAGCATGAAACCCAACGCCTGCTCATGTTACGCTACCGCTAACCCATCCTACAAATAATTGTGCCTCCCTACTTAAATTTAACAAACTTAACATCTGAGTCAGCAGCGAGAGTGTAAGTCGGGATTAGCAATTCTCGCTGGCACTAGCGATCGCTGTTGTCCCGAGAGCAGCGGGAGTAATTGCCCGAATTTTTAGCCCACAGAGACGAGGTATTTTTTGAGCATTCATTGCGAAATTTGTCAAATTATTTAAGAAATGTGAAGGAGCGCAAAGGAAAATTAAAAGAAGGGAAGATATAGATGTTGGGGAGAATACTAAGTGCTAATCTAGGGTTATCCCATCTATTCCGAGGTTAACCGTCCCACAGGAGAAACAATCACCGGATTCCCTTGCCGGCGGCGAAAATCGGTTTCTTTAAATAAAAGTTAACAGAACTTCGCACTTCTGTTAAGAAAAGGTTTACAGAAACTTGTTAGAATAGAGGTAGATAAATCCAGTTGCAAATAGGCGCTCGACCCGATGAATTTTCCGCGCGATCCGACAAAAAAAAGAGAACGAGAACACCGACAATATCTAGACTGTGACCTCTAATTGACTTTCACTCAACAGCGCGAACGAGCAGTTTTTTGAGGATTAAATTCCTAGCATCAACACCCCTTAAAAATAGTTGATGTGGGCAGTCCATAGCAAAATTTTTAGATGGAGTAGTGAGTATGAAGCTATTGATTCAGGGCAATAATATCGCTGTCACCGAACCTATTCATGATTATGTGGAACAAAAGCTGGAGAAAGCGGTGAAACATTTTAACGGCATAACCACAAAAGTCGATGTTCACCTCTCCGTGGAAAAGAATGCGCGCATTCCCGATCGCCACAAGGCAGAAGTAACGGTTTATGCTAATGGAACAGTGATTCGCGCTCAAGAAGGAAGCGAAAATTTGTACGCAAGTATTGATTTAGTTTCTGATAAAATCGCTCGTCAACTCCGCAAGTATAAAGAAAGACTGGTGGATCATCGCACCCACGCTACCGTTAAAACTAGCGAGGTGGTGCAAGAGAAACCCTTAGATGATAACCTAATTGGCGATCGCACTCCCGAATTACCTGCGGAAGTAGTGCGGATGAAATACTTTGCTATGCCACCGATGACTATTGAGGAAGCACTAACACAATTGCAATTAGTCGATCACGATTTCTATATGTTCTGCAACAAAGACACGAACGAAATCAATGTTATCTATCAACGCAATCACGGCGGTTTTGGTGTTATTCAACCCCGTCCCGTCAACCTAAATGGCAAAGAATCCAATTAACAGTTAGCGACTACAAATAAAACAAAAGACTGGAGAAATTCTCCAGTCTTTTTCTCATCTAACCAAGATTAACTTTAACCACTTTATTTTTTTCTGCCACCGCTTTCGGGAGGGTGAGATAAAGAATACCGTCTTGATAGTTAGCGGTAACTTGGCTATTTTGCACCTCCACTGGTAGGGTAATCAAGCGACTAAATTTACCATAATAAAATTCGCTGTTTTCCACCTCGGCAGGGCGTTGACGTTGCCCATTAATAGCCACCATTTGTTTGCTAACCTCCACATCGATATCTTTAATATCCACACCGGGTAATTCGATTTTCAATTGCACGGAATCCTCATTAACAGAGATTTCCACCGGGGGACGAGATACCGATGAAGTTGTCGGTAATACTTCTTGAAAAAGTTGATCGATTTGACGTTGAACAGAATTAATTTCGAGGAAGGGAGAATAAAGAGTGAAAGCCATAGTAATAATTTCCTTGAGAGGTTTTCTCTGACTGCGATTACCTCTATCTTAAGCAACTAACTTGACTTCCACAAGGCGGTTTTCAGGAAACAAAAAGTCGCAATAACCGATACACTTATCAGTTATCAGTTATCAGTGGGGTGTGGGGTGTGGGGAAGTGGGGAAGTGGGGTGTGGGGTGTGGGGTGTGGGGTGTGGGGTGTGGGGTGTGGGGAAGTGGGGAAGTGGGGTGTGGGAAGAATAAATAAAAATAATCTCCTATCTCCTATCTCCTATCTCCTGTCTCCTGTCTCCTGAATACTGACCCCTGCCTTTTGCCTTTTGCCTTCGTTATAACCATTGTTGTAATTCCGGCCAACCCAAACCCTGACGCACGATATCCGGTTGATCGCTGGTAAAATCAACAATTGTTGACACTTCCGAACCGGGAGCCGAACCATCTTCGATAATTAAATCAACGATATGATCGAGGGCATCGAATAGCCTAGCGGTTTCTAATCCCTTGGTGGGAAAATCCCCCTCCTGATCGGGAAGATGAGCAGAACTAGAGATAATGGGATTTTCTAGGGTTTCGAGAATAGTGCGACAGATAACATGATCGGGAACCCGGATACCAGTGGTTTTCCGCTTCGGATTCATCACCACTTTCGGCACTAATTTAGTCGCCGGTAAGAGAAAAGTGTAGGGACCGGGTATAACTCGTCGCATAATCTTATAAGCATAATCGCTGACCACTGCGTACTCGGAAATATTCGACAAAGAAGAACAGAGAAACGTCAAGGGTTTATCATTAGATAGTTGCTTGATTTGGCGAACTCGTTCGACGGCAGATTTCACATTGAGATCGCAACCGATCGCATAGACAGTATCGGTAGGATAAAGCATAATTGCCCCATTTTTCAGGGCATGACAGATTTCTTGGATAGAACGTTGTTGGGGATTTTCCGGATGGAGAGAGTAAATAGTAGCCATGATAGCAAAATCGTCGCCTATTGGGATTGTCCCACGGGAATTGCCGGGGATATGTGTTTAGGGGCGTTAGTAGATTTAGGAGTCCCCTTAGAATACCTGATTGCACAACTAAAAACTTTAGGAATTGAGGATGAATATCAGTTAAGGGCCGAAAAAGTGCATCGTCGCGGTCAAATTGCCACTAAGATTCACGTCGATGTCACTGCCGAGAAGTCTGCTGATCATCACCACCATCACCATCATACCCCCGCTCGCCATTTACCGGAGATCGAAAATTTAATTAAACAGGCAAATTTACCCCAGAAAGTCCAAGAATGGAGTTTAGCGGTTTTTCAACAACTTGCGATCGCAGAAGGGGCTGTTCACGGGATCGCACCGGAAAAAGTGCATTTTCACGAAGTGGGGGCAACCGATGCCATTATCGATATCGTCGGGACTTGTTTGGGTTTGGATTGGCTATCGGTGAGTGAATTATACTGTTCTTCTCTACCCACCGGCGGCGGTACAGTTCAGGCCGCCCATGGTCGTTTACCGGTTCCCGTGCCAGCAGTAGTACAAATGTTCAGTCGGCGACAAGTACCAATTTATAGTAATGGCATCGAAGCAGAGTTAGTAACACCCACGGGGGCAGCTATTGTGACAACTTTAGCTAAAAGTTTCGGTAAACCGCCGAAAATGCAGTTAGAAAAGGTCGGTTTAGGAGCAGGGACAAAAGATTTACCGATTCCCAATCTTGTCCGACTTTGGTTAGGGAAAAAAGAATCAGAAAAGCTAGATGAAAGCGAAACCGTGGCAGTTTTAGAAACTCAAATTGATGACTTAAATCCGCAAGCGATCGCCTACTTAAGTGAGTCTTTATTACAAGTGGGTGCCTTGGATGTATTTAGTCAAGCAATTACTATGAAAAAATCCCGTTTGGGAATACTTTTGACAGTAATTTGTGCCTTGGATAAAATTGCTATTTGTGAAAATATGATCTTTCAGGAAACCACAACTTTAGGCATTAGAAGGACGATTCAAGAGCGATCAATCTTAAAAAGAGAGATACAATCGATCGATACTGTCTATGGACAAATTCGGCTAAAAGTTGCCTACAAAGAGTCAATTAATCAACCGATTACCGTACAACCAGAATACGAAGATTGTGCCGCAATTGCCCGTCAGCATCATCTACCTTGGCGATTTGTTCATCAAATGGCCTTAGCTGTTTGGCAAGAAAAAAATCAGTCTTGATAGCAGGGCAATTTTATCATAAAACTGCTATTGTTCAAAAGAACGTAGGTTGGGTTGAAGCATGAAACCCAACGCCCGCTCATGTTACGCTACCGCTAACCCATCCTACAAATAATTGTTCCTCCCTAGTTATATCCATTGTTCAAAAGCTATTTTCAGGAAGATAATCCCACTTTAAAACCTGTTCTTGGCTAAAAGGACAATCAACTGGGAAAGTTTCTTTTGGTAAATTAGTTTCATTTACCGTGGATGATATAGTTTTAAGATGTGCTAAACGATGCTTAAAGTCCCCAGCTAACCAAAAATTCATCAAAGACGAGATTATTAAGCCTAACTCTAACTTTCAATATGAAGCTTTTAGAAAAATGTTGATGATAGTTATTGGTTTAGCAACATTAGAAAAAATCGAAAAAAAGTCAGAAAAAACTGATAAAATTAGTACTTTAAAAGGTTATCTTGGTAATCTAAAGAAAAGTCGCAATCTAGCGGCTCATAGTCATACTAAAGGTACTTTGACAACCTATGATGCTCCTTCTGAAACTAAATATAATTTTGATAGAATATATGCTTTGTTAACAGAGTTAAGTAGGTAGGTATTAAAAACTTTCAGATCCCCCCGCCTATCGGCACCCCCCTTATCAAGGGGGGCAGGGGGGATCGAACCTAAAATCCATTTTTAATTTAATTATAACCAGCTACTTAGATGCAGAATTGCAGCGTCATAAGTGTTGACTTATTTCTCGTACAATCGCTTTTAGCGCACCTTCGACAAAGACAATCAGTCAAAATTAAACCCCCTAACCGGCGAAAATTAACTACAAGCGATCGAAAAACTGGGAAAATATTCAATTGATTCAATGTCATCTTTTTTAACTATCCTGCCCATGAATAATCAGGTCATCCGTACTGATAAAGCTCCGGCCCCTGTGGGTCCCTATAATCAAGCGATCGCCGCTCCTGGTCCTTTTCTCTTTGTTGCGGGACAAATTCCCCTAGATCCCGTCACGGGTGAAATCGTCTCCGGGGAAATTAGCGCCCAAACCGAACAAGTTATGGCCAATCTAGAGGGCATTTTAACCGCTGCTGGGGCTAATTGGTCAAATGTGGTGAAAACTACCGTCTTTCTCTCGGATTTAGCCAATTTCGGGGCGATGAATCAAGTTTATGCCCGTTATTTCCCCCCGGAAACCGCCCCGGCCCGGGCCTGTGTGGAGGTGGCCCGTCTTCCCAAAGATGTGCTAGTGGAAATAGAATGTATTGCCGCTTTAGCCTAAAAATTAAGGTGGGCATTGCCCACCCTAACCTAATCTCTCTCTAGACTACTAAAGCTTCTAGGATCGTCTTATTGTAGATAATTCGCCCTACAGTAGTACGCACATACTGAGAAATTATCTGACCATCCTTCTCGCGGGTTTTGCGTTCCCGATAATATTTCCAGATGCTGCCATCGGGGAGAGTTTCCGTTTCCAGGACTTCCTCATCGGGTTTATTGGTTTTCACCTTTTCTCCGACAGGTAAACGCAACCACACGGAAGCGTGTAGATCCACCAATCCCTGATCAAAAGCGCGAATAGCGTCATCCATGCTGGCGAAATAACGACCCCCACCCTTTTGGGCCTTGGGATTTTCGGCCGTGAGATAATAACAACCCAAAACCATATCCTGAGAAGGGGCAACAATCGGGCGACCGGTCGCCGGTGAGAGAATATTATGACAAGCTAACATCAACAATCGCGCTTCCGATTGTGCTTCCAGGGAGAGGGGAATATGTACGGCCATTTGGTCCCCGTCAAAGTCAGCGTTAAAAGCGGGACAGACGAGGGGATGTAACTGAATCGCCCGGCCCTCCACTAGGATCGGTTCAAACGCTTGAATGCCCAAACGGTGCAGGGTAGGGGCGCGGTTTAACATCACCGGGTGTCCCGTGATCACTTCATCCAAGACGTGCCAAACATTGGCATCCCCCCGTTGGATCATTTTCTTGGCCGCCTTGATATTATTGACGATGCCTAATTTAATTAAACGATGGATAACGAAGGGTTGGAACAATTCGATCGCCATTTCCCGGGGTAAACCGCATTGATAGATCTTCAACTTCGGACCGACAACGATAACCGAACGTCCCGAATAGTCAACCCGTTTACCGAGGAGATTTTGACGGAAACGCCCCTGTTTACCCTCGATAATATCCGATAAAGACTTCAGGGCGCGATTATTGGCCCCCACCACCGTGCGACCGCGACGACCGTTATCAATTAAAGCATCGACGGCCTCCTGTAACATCCGTTTTTCGTTGCGGACGATAATTTCGGGGGCGAGAATTTCTTGCAGACGGGATAAACGGTTATTGCGGTTAATCACCCGACGGTAGAGATCGTTCAGGTCAGAGGTGGCAAAACGGCCGCCGTCCAACTGCACCATCGGGCGTAAATCGGGGGGAATCACGGGAATTACGCTTAAAACCATCCATTCTGCCTGAGAACCCGTGGCGATAAAGTTATCGATTACCCGGAGACGTTTAATTAATTTTGCCCGTTTTTGCCCTTTACTTTCGACAATTTCCGTCCGCAGTCTTTCCGCTTCTTCTTCCAGGTTAATTTCCTGTAAGAGTCTTTGGATAGCCTCGGCCCCGATACCCACTTCAATGCCGACTAATTCCGAATCCTCCGCGTAGATTTCTTCTTCGATCTCTAACCATTGATCTTCGCTGAGGAGTTGTTTATAACTAAGATTGCCGGCATTACCCGGATCGAGAACCACATAGGCATTAAAATAGACGATTTGCTCCACGTCCCGCAGGGGCATATCGAGCAGGATACTGAGATAGCTGGGAATACCTTTGAGATACCAAACGTGGGTGACGGGGGCAGCTAATTTGATAAAACCCATGCGATGACGACGTACCCGCGACTCGGTAACTTCCACCCCGCAACGTTCACAGACAATTCCCCGGTGACGGACGCGTTTGTATTTACCGCACCAACATTCCCAGTCCTTCGAGGGGCCAAAAATTTTCTCGCAGAATAACCCATCCATTTCCGGTTTGAGAGTCCGATAGTTGATCGTTTCTGGTTTGGTTACTTCTCCGACGACTTGACCGTTAGGCAGGTTTCTTTCTCCCCATTGCCGAATTCTTTCGGGGGACGCTAAACCGATTTTGACGTAATCAAATCTTTGATCTGTTGGAGTCTTCATTCTGAATTTTTTACTATGGGTGATGATCTGGGATAAGCGATCGCTCGCGCGTTCTCGATGCCCCGATGACAACTATTAGGCAGAAACGACGGTTAACTCAGTCACTTTTTCTTGGGGTCAAACTGGCCTGACCGAGTCCGGGACATTACATTATACAATTTTTCCAGTTCGATCGACCATTAAGTGATATTTTCCCAGATGGTGATGCTACCGTCGGCCGCAGCCGCTGCTAGGTGACAATAATCGGGGCTGAGAACTAAACTGGAGATCGGCGACGATCGCCCATTGTCGGTGCTGAGAGTTGCGATCGCCTGTTGAGAATTGGCTAACCAGATTTTAATCTCTCCGTCGGTTCCCCCGGTAAATAACCATTGACCTTCCTCTGCAAATACCAAGCTTGTCACCTGACCATTATGGGCATTGATCACCCGAATTGGCGCAAAATGACCGCTTTTCTCTCGATCGTATTGCCAGATTTTCACTGTCCCATCCACACAACCGGCGGCAATAATCTGACCATCGGCAGCGATCGCCAGACTCTGCACCGAAGAAACGTTACCGGATAGGACGGCGATTTTTGCTCCCGATCCCAATTGCCAGAGGGTGACAGTGCCATCACCTCCAGCTGCGGCGATAAAATCTTGATTAGGAGCCACTGCTAGGGCATAAATTGCCCCCAGACTGTCATAGGAGCTAAATTCTTCGGTTTCCTGCTCTAAATTCCACTGTTTTAGGGTTTGATCGTAACTACCACTAACCAAAAAATGCCAACGGGGGGCAAAATCTAGGCCGTGAATCGAACCGAGATGACCGAGGAAAATTTGATTTAATTCCAGACTACTGCCATCGCCGGCTAAAGTCCATAATTTAACGGTTTGATCGAATCCTCCCGTCGCTAGATGATAATCGCCGTTTCCAGTCACTGCTAGGGCTAAAATGCCCTGATCGTGAGCTTCCACCGTATTAATCAGGGTTCCCCTCGCAAAATCCCAGATTTTTAGGGTACGATCCCAACTAACGCTAATTAAAAACTGTTGATCCTCGGTAATTGCGATCGCTGTAATCATTTCCCGATGGGCGGCCAGACGGCGATAATAGTGCCAATGGGGTATATCGACGGGGGGGGAAGTGGGAGTTAAATTAAGGGTAGGTAGGGTGATTTGTGGCTCATTTTCCGCTTTTGTGGCGGGAATATCCGCCGATTCTTCGTTAAGCGGCAAAATATCTCTGTGTAAGCGACTGTAGGATTTTTCCAGATGTTCGATGCGTTCCAGCAGCCCGTTACGGTTGATATATTGAATAATTTGATTGTGGGACTGTTCGAGGACGAGAATATTCTCCTCTAATTCTGCGATCTCGCGTAGCGAGCGCGTTGCGACCGCACGGGCGTTATCGCTGGCCACCGCAGGACTGAGGGACTGTATTTGTGCTGATAAAGCTTCTTTTTCTTCTTCCCACTGACTCTGTAAATCACCAGTCATTTCGGTTAAGCGTTGACGTTGCCTGGTTCTTTCTCGGAGACGATTGAGAATATTCAACCCGAAAGTCACTACCAGGAGGAACAAAGGCAAAAACTCCGCACCCATGGCGATAAGGGTAAGCAGGGTTAATCCTAGGGCGATATATTCCGCTAATTCTAGCCAATGGGGGCGATGGTCGGTCATTTTGCAGTTACCGGTAAAGGGATTTCAATGATCTCCTGATTTCAGACTCATGGTAACGCTAATTGCCGCCTTGGGATTGACTAAAATTAATTTTTAAGCAGGAGTTAAGACTTTTTTCTTAGTTTCTATCGGTGCGGTTAAAGCGGATTCTAAATCGGCCTTCCCTAGTCTTGCTTCCAAAATTTTCAGCACTTCTCGTCCAAAATCATCGGGATTTTGTCGCCATGCTTGCAGACAAACTTCGCCAAAGAATGACCCCAAAGGTTCGGGATTCCAGAGCAGTTTTTTGGCTGTCCAGGGCATTAAACTCATGGGATCGTAGTCGGGTTTAATAATTTCTTTTTTGAAGGCGTATTCTTCTAGATGGGTGTGGGGTTGTAGTCCGATAAAAAAGATGGCTGGTTCCACTTTATCGACTCCAAAAATATTTTCTAATTCCCGATGATAGGCGATAGTTTGACGAATAGTTTCCAGGGTTTCATCAATAACATTAAAGGAATAATTTACCGAAACCAGATCATTAAAACCGGCCGCTTTTAAGTCCCGACAATTTTGCAGAACTGTCCGCAAATTATAGCCCATCCGCATTTTGCGGACTAATTCCTGAGAACCACTGGTGATACCAATTTCAAAGTAGTTCATGCCTGTTTTTACCATTAAATCGCACAGTTTCGGAGTGAGATTATCGGCACGAATATAGGCAGCCCAACGGATATCTTTCATCCCAGAAGCGAGAATTTTTTCTAATAGTTCTTCCACGTCGTTGATAAATTTTCTGGTGGGGATAAATTGGGCATCGGTAAACCAGAAATTGCGAATGCCGCGGTCGTATAATTGGCGCATTTCCTTAACTACTTCATCCGCGGGATTAATGCGTACTTGTTTCCCTTCGACGACGGTATAGATGCAGTAGCAGCAGTTATGGGGACAGCCGCGCTTGGTTTGTACCCCGATATAAAAGTCGTTTTCTTGGAAATAGTAGGAAAATTCCGGCCAAATACTGGCGATATAGTCGTAGTTACAAGCGGATTTTTCTAAGGGGGTGGGGGATTCGTGGATTAAACGCGGCCGGGGTGTGGTTTCTCCGACGACATAACAACGTTCATCGCTAAAGTCCCGGCCGGAGAGGAATTTTTCTAGCAGGGTTTCCCCTTCTCCCACTGATACAATTGTTCCTGTGGGCAGTTTGGTTTTTAGTTGTTCATAGAAAACACTGACGGCACCACCCCCGACGATAACTCGCGCTTCGGGATGGTATTTTCTGGCCTGCTGCAACCCGCGGCGAATTAGTCCCTGATTGCGCCATAATTCGCCGTAGTAGGCGGTTGTCACCTTTAAACCTCCTAAAGCACCGCGCAGCTTGATTAGGGGGTTTTTAGCGTAGTAAAATTCAAAGGCGTTTTGCAGGGGATTACCACCGCGACCACCGACGGGGGCATATATTTGAATATCCCGCCAGGAGAATACTAGCAGGGTCGGCCGAAATTCGTCAACACAGCGATCGAGTGCCTGGTTAAAGTCTAAGGGGGGGACGGTGCCAAGGTCAAAAATCCTTTGTTCGATGTCGGGGAATAGTTTATGAACGTGGTCGGAAAGGTAAACGACACCGATGGGGAAAATGGGGTTACAGGGGAGTCTAACGTAGAGGATGCGTTGTGCTTGCGGTTGAGTCATGAGATTTCTGAAGGGGATGGAGACGCATTCTGAGTAATCTTAATATAACTTAACTTTGTCCGGCTTGTCTGGCAGTTATCAGTTATCAGTTATCAGTTATCAGTTATCAGTTATCAGTTATCAGATGTGAGTTTTCAGTTCACTGTTTACTGTTTACTGAAAAGCTTCCCACTTCCCACACCCCACACCCCACACCCCACACCCTACACCCTACACCCTACACCCTACACCCCACACCCCACACCCTACACCCCACACCCTACACCCCACACCCCACACCCCACTTCCCAC
>NZ_JAPZQM010000768.1:0-4691 GCF_027530565.1 Microcystis sp. LE19-10.1B
ACCCCGACCAATATAAAAGAGCGAAGCACGACTAAAATCTTGACAATCTCTGCTGTATAGGTTAACTTAAAATAAGTTGTTTGAGGTCGATAAACAATGATTATCTTAGAAATGAAAGCAGTGGTCAAACCAAGTCAGTCTTCTGCCATAGATGAAGCTATTCGTACAGTACAATTCATCAGAAACAAAGCATTAAGGCTTTGGATGGATGCCAAGAGAGAAGACAAAATCGATAAATATTCTCTCAATAAATATTGTGCAGTTCTCGCCCAACAGTTCAAGTTTGTCGATACTCTAAATTCTACGGCTAGACAAGCATCGGCAGAACGGGACTGGTCAGCGATTGCCCGTTTCTATGACAATTGTCAGAAAAAAATAAAAGGTAAAAAAGGTTATCCCAAGTTTCAGAAAAATAATCGTTCTGTGGAATATAAAAACTGTGGCGGTCAACTATCGGAGGATAGAAAAAAATTACTTTCACAGATAAGAAAAATCTTGGCACGGTTAAACTGAAAGGAACTAGAGACTTAAACTTTTACCCTATAGACCAAATTAAACGAGTTAGGATTGTTAAACGAGCAGACGGTTACTATGTCCAATTCTGCCTTAGCGTTGATATTCGGGAATAGGCAAAACCCTTAGAACCGACTAAAAGATGTGTAGGATTGGATGTAGGCTTAAAAGTTTTCTACGCTAATAGTGATGGGGAAACGGTAGAAATACCGCAATACTATCGCCAAGCGGAAAAAAGATTAAACCGTTTGACCCCCCGACGTCGGTTGGGGGGGAGAGATTCCCTCTGGCGAATGTTGGATACGTCCTGTCAGATTAGGGAAACTCTATGAACCAAGAATCCCTCGCTTTTAGTGACGGGAGTGTCAATAAGAAGCGATCTTTGATGAGAACAGACAACTATGAACTTCGAGATTCCCAGTGCCGTAAAAACTTGGTCACAATTTGGCCATCCCATTCTAATGTGGGTTTTATTAGGATTAACTATCTATGCCCTCTATTCGGGGCTACAATGGCGACGGACGCGTACAGCAGATAAAGACCTAAAAAAAGAATTATTGCCCAAGGATTTTCGCACTAAACACTATCAAATTGGCTCCCTAATCCTCGCTTTAATGGTGTTGGGGACGATCGGGGGTATGGCGGTGACTTATATTAATAACGGTAAATTATTTGTCGGTCCCCATCTGCTGGCGGGTTTAGGGATGGTGGGTTTAATCTCGATCAGTGCCGCTTTAGTACCTTTAATGCAAAAAGGCAATGAATTGGCCAGAATCACCCATATTACCCTTAATGCCGTCATTTTAGGTCTTTTTGGCTGGCAAGCCTTCACGGGAATGGATATAGTCCAGCGTATTCTCAGCAAAATGTAAGAAACTTTGAAAATATAGGATGCGTCATCAGACGCATCCAACCCTAAAAAGTGCTTTCAAAGTTAATCACAAGTTATAGAATCTTTCTGACGGGTAGAAACAAAAAGCAAAAAATCAGATAAAGAGATATAGCGTTTCTCATAAAGATGAAGTGTAACCTAATGTAGTCGTGCAAAATAAAATGAGATGATTATTCAGGAGAAGACAAGTCGCGGAAAATCTGGCTGGCAATGGCTGCACTCCGGCGAATTTGTTCAATTTCGGAAAGATTTTGCCAATTTTCGGTTTCGATAGTCGTTTCGCTCTGGCCATTACGCATAGTATAGGCGTAGGGACGAGCAAAAACCTGTAAATCTTCTGGAGACCATTGGGGAAAGAGATCGCTAAGACAAACAACAAGGCGATCAAGGTTGTCTAATTGACTATCAACTAGATTTTCAGCGCTTTCTACTAGACGATTTAAATGTTCGGCCGGCAATAAAGAGGCAAATTTATCAAAGATATTAGACCGGGGTGAAACGGAAACTGTCGGGAATTTTTGGTGTAAACTGTTAAAGAATCTATCAGCTTGTGCTTTGATCGCCGTCGCTTCTAGTCCTTCACACAGAGAAAAGGGCGTTTCTGTCAGGTCTAAGGGATCATGACTCTCAACAGCGGTTACATCCCAGGGATAGGTGACTTCTTCTTCGATCAGGATTGCCAGAAGTTCCTCAGTAATCTGTTCGGATAGGGATAAATGGCTCATAAATAACACTCCATATATTAGCCTTTGTGGTGTTCAATGAGTAACTACATCTCGGTTTTGACAATTTCCGAAGCTACAAACAGACTTCTGGTGCAAGTCAGGCAAGAGGCACTGTTGCCATAGGAGCAATAATTAACCCTTGCATATCATTATTGATTACTTTTTGACTTTTGCCAGAAGCCGATCAGAAAAGTGGCATAAACTTCTCAACGCCTGAATTTGGAACAAGCTGACATCCTCTGCTGGAATGTAAGTGATAAGTTTTACCGCTCGAATCTGTCTTCCTCTCTGTGTTCTTTGTGCCTCCGTGGTTTATCCTTAATCTTTCTGGGATCACCTGAGAAAAACTGTATGCTAGGCCATATTTAACCAAGCTAAACCAAGAGAGCCTTAATTTTTTGGTTAGGATAGGCACTCTTGCAATAGTCCCTTCCATAGGTGTAATTAATTTTGTTCAATCTCTTGGTGTTTTCTTGTCCAGACTCCGAGAACACTGGCCCCTACCCCTCCTCTAGAGGTCTATTGATAATTAGCCAATTTTTGACGACGAAAATCCCGAGGTGATAATCCTGTCCAACGCTTAAAAGCGCGAGTAAAATGGGCGGTATCACTGTAACCTAATTCCATGGCAATATCAATTAATTTTATCTGGGGTTCCTGCAGCCACAAAACTGCTTGCTCAAAACGAATTTTTTCCACTACCTGAGTATAGGTTAAACCTTCTTCTCCTAACCTTCTTTGTAGGGTACGGACACTCATGCCGGTGATTTCTTTGGCTAAGTTAATATCGGGATAACCGTTGGGTAAAAGAGGAGTAATCACCTGTTTTAAAGAGCCACTTATAGCGTTTCTGATTCACAAGAGGTACATTCCCGATCCTGAACAGCTTAATCAGCAAAGGTTTAAGTGTGCCGCACAGATGCGAGAACCGCTATATATTCTGTACAGGGGAGGAAGAATAGAGATTTTCCCGATCTTTTTGACTCGGTTTATTATCTAAAGCTACGGAAAATTTAAGAGGTAAACTCAGAAAAGAACGAGGAAAAACAATAGCGGTAAATCCCATTCCCGCACGAATTTTAGTTCTGCTTAAAGATTCATCTTTTAATTCGCAGCCCCGCTCACCCTGAAGATAAATTGTCGGTGGCTGCCATAATTTTCCTAGGGCGATACTAACTAATTCGATCATCAGTCTTGAAGCAAATTGGGCAGCATAATGACAATTAACCTCCTGATTGTGGAGATAACGCTGACAAAAATAAGCGGTTTCTTCCTGTTCTTTAATCCAGAATATTTCCCCTGAATTGTTAGCAGTGATCATGTTTTTGACCGTATTAAAAGCATCATAGACAGTCAAAGACTGACAAATAATTCGCCTGAAAGTCCCTAAATCAGCGATCGAAGTTGCCTTCCCTACTAATAATCCTAAGTTGTCTATACCTTCTCTGTGCGCCGCTTTCTCGATCAACGAGAAGGCCTGATGACGTGGGATTAAAGATTCGGGATGATCGAGCGCAAATAAGGGTAATTTTACCTCCTCTAATAATTTTTCCGTGGGGGAACCGATGCGATGAAGAAACGTAACAAAGGGTAACAAAGTATTAACCCGAAGCAGGGGGATATATTTCATCTCATTAGAGAACAAGTCGGCGAAAGGAAACTGTGAAGATTATCGCGATTTTGGCGTGAGATGGCAAGAAAAATTTTGATGACACGCTACAATCTTGAATGTCGAAATTGTGAAAACTACCATCTAAGTGGGTGGGTGGAATTAAATATAAGATGAACGTAGGTTGGGTTGAAGCATGAAACCCAACGCCCGCATGGGTTACGCTACCGCTAACCCATCCTACAAATAATTGTGCCTCCCTACTTATTACCTCGAGTCGTGACTCTTTTTCGACAGAACAATGCCCTGACTTCCCCCAGGTCAAATTTATAAACTTTTGCTGATGAAAACAACCAAATCTTAGAATTGAGAAATAAAATGGAGGTTCTCCAGCAACAGAAGCGGTAAAAGCCATCAATCAATCAAAAAACAAGTCACCAGTTTAATTAATAATTCCTCGGTTATTTTTGCGAGCAGTCTAAGCACATTAACAAAAACTAGATTTTCAGAGCTGCCATGAATTTTCTGCCAAAAATCCTTTTACTGGGTCTAATTAGCTCCTCTGGGCTGGGAATCGTTTCCCCGGTCTCAGCAGAAACTCCCGCAAAAATTGAACCCAAGGCCCTAGCAATTCTCAAGCAAATGAGCGATCGCTTAAGTGCCGCTCGTTCCCTGGCCTTTACCGCCACTATCACCTACGAGAGTCCCAGTCGTATCGGCCCACCTCTGGTGTACACAACGATCGCCGATGTCACCCTGGAACGGCCCAATAAGCTCAGGGTGATTAGTCCGGGAGACGGTCAGGCTAACCAAGGGACTTCCAAAAAATAAACTATTCATGCTCAAGAATAATAATCATTCTCGGAGTGTAGGAGGTAGGGGTCGATGGTTGCCTCCTCCTTCCAATTTTGTAGTAGAATTAATCCTGTACATTATTAATCAAGTTTTTCTT
>NZ_JAPZQM010000244.1:0-1839 GCF_027530565.1 Microcystis sp. LE19-10.1B
AAATCCTTATCTGGCAAAAGATTTAACTGATTAGCTCGCTCTAGATCAAAAACAATTGACAAAAATCGTCCAATGTCTTTCTCTATAAGGGTTCCATCTCTTATAACCCCCGTCCATTACATAACACAAACCGAAGAACCACTAAAGTTGTCATATCTCCTTCTTCTCGATCAGAACCAAAAAGCCCAAAATAAATAATGAAAACGTCAGCCAACAAGCAATTTTTGCTTTATTATAAGACTAATCCCCACAAACCGTAAGCGATTTATGTATCAAGTCACCGTTGATTACGCCAAAGCCAACCTAGAAGAACTCTGCGATCGCACTGAAAAAGAACCCGATGGAGTAGTGATCGTTCGTGAAAATCGCAGTTATATTCTCATTACTCAAGAAGAATGGGAATCCTTAGCTGAAACCTCCGAACTCATGCAAGATCCCAAACTATTACAACATATTGCATCAGCACGACGAGAATATGCCGCAGGAGAAACCCTCACAATGGAACAAGTATTTGGATGACAACCTACACAATTGTCTTTTCTAAACAAGCGCGAAAAGATACCGACGAACTCACCCAAAAACAGAAAGTCAAACTTCAAGAAATTTTAACTAACATAATTGCAATTAATCCCTATATTGGCAAATCCTTAAAAGGCGATTTAGAAGGCTTGTATTCCTATCGCCTAAATCGAAAAGATCGTCTGCTTTATGAAATTTATGAAGACGATAAAACTATTCTGATTATTCGTACCAAAACACACTATGGAGATTAGGTAATAGCGGTCATAACCACTGAATTCATCCCCGTTTATAATATAGCTTGATCCTGTTAGGCAAAAATAGTAGTGATGCCGATCACTACCAGGAAAAAGACGGAAGAAATGCACTTCAGGAACTAGCCAAATTAAATCAAGGAGACAACCCATGAATTATCACTATAGTATTTATATTCAATGGTCACAAGAAGACAACAAATTTATCGCCCATCTCCCTGAATTTGTCTCCTATGCTCATACTCACGGCGAAACCTACAATGAAGCGCTACAAAATGCCCTTGAAGTTCTAGATTTCCTTATCGAAGACTACACTGCACGAGACAAATCTCTACCAATTTTTCAGGCTATTTCCCCATAGCTAAAATATACTCTATTACAATCAAAACGTATTTTATCTGAGCAATTATGGCTGAATTAAGTTCAAAAATTACGGCAATTATTTATTCTGGTGAACAACAAGGATATGTGGCCGAATGCGCGGAAATTTCGGTTGTTACCCAAGGAAATACCTTGGATGAGGTGGTTAATAATCTCAAAGAAGCTGTCTTATTACATTTAGAAGGAGAAGAGCCTATTGAGTTTGGTCTAGTTGCCAAACCTTCTCTACAGATTACGGTTGAGTTACAGCCTGAATATGCCTAAACTGAAACAACTATCAGGCAAAGACGTGATCAAGATTCTCGCTCGATTTGGCTTTACTATTCACAGTCAACGAGGAAGTCACATTAAATTGCGTCGTGTTATCTCCCAGAGAAGAGAGACTTTAACTATTCCCAATCATCGAAAACTTGATCCTGGAACCTGTTAGGCAATTTTCAAATAAGCAAGTCAATATATTCTAGAATCAGAGCTTTATCCTTATTTCTATGATTTATAGAAAAAGTTAAGTGAAGCGGGGTTAAAATGATCGACAAATATCTAGCCCACATTCCGCACCCTCAACTGTCACATAAGCTGTCCCCCTCCAGAGACTTGAGTAAAAATACCTAGCTGGTGAAGGTCTTCTCGGTGGCCGCTAGGGGGGTCTTGAGACCCCTAATTATGAAAAAATAGGAATTGTTGG
>NZ_JAPZQM010000062.1:0-1046 GCF_027530565.1 Microcystis sp. LE19-10.1B
TAGAAATCCACCAGCACGTCAAATTATTCCAAGATGGCTCAAAAAGCGGCAACCCTAGAAATTTCGGAATTAATGCAATTTTTACGTCAAGAATTAGATGATTTACCCGATGAGAGGAAACCTGGAAATAATAGAAAATATGAGGTAGAAGATGCCGTGATGGCGGCATTTTCAGTCTTTTTTACTCAGTCGCCGTCTTTTTTAGACCATCAACGTTTAATGAAAAGTAATAAGGGAAAAGATAATGCTGAAAGTTGATTTTCAATTGAAAAAATTCCTGGGGATAATCAAATAAGAAATTTGTTAGATCCAGTGCCAGCCTCTAATGTCTCTAGGACTTTTCAAAAAGTCTATCAATGGTTAAAGGAAAAGGGAGTTTTGAAAAAGTTTCTCTACTTAGATGGAGAAATTTTAGTGGCGTTAGATGGCACAGAATATTTCTCATCCAAGAAAATTCATTGCCCTCATTGTAACTGTCGTAATCATCGAAATGGAACTACAACTTATTTTCCTGGCTGTGTCACACCTATGGTGGTTTCTCCTAAGCAAAAACAAGTAATTAATTTAGAGCCAGAATTCATTAAAAAACAAGATGGAAATCAAAAACAAGACTGTGAAAATGCGGCCGTTAA
Source organism: Microcystis sp. LE19-10.1B (assembly GCF_027530565.1). Classification (NCBI taxonomy): domain Bacteria; kingdom Bacillati; phylum Cyanobacteriota; class Cyanophyceae; order Chroococcales; family Microcystaceae; genus Microcystis; species Microcystis sp. LE19-10.1B. The sequence goes on from NZ_JAPZQM010000062.1 coordinate 633, forward strand.
AAGATGGTTAAATAAGAATCATAAAAATAAGTATGGTTATCCTGTAACTCTTTTAGGAGAAGACTTATATTCTCACGAACCTGTTTGTGAATTAGCGGTAAAACAAGGTTATAATTTTATTTTTGTTTGTTTAGAAACGTCGCCTAAAACTTTATATGAATGGCTAGAATTTTTAGAAAAAAGTGGCGAAGTTACGACCGTTGAAAAGAAACAATGGGATGGGCGAAAAAATCTAATTTATCGTTATCGTTATGCTTCTAGAGTTCCCTTAAGAGAGGGCGACTCAAGTCTCGAAGTTAATTGGTGTGAAGTGACTGTTATTAATGAAAAAACCCAGAAAACTATCTACCAAAATAATTGGATAACTAATCATAAAATCACGGAAAATAATGTCGAAGAAATTGTCAAAGCTGG
>NZ_JAPZQM010000513.1:0-1567 GCF_027530565.1 Microcystis sp. LE19-10.1B
GGAACCCTTATAGAGAAAGGCATTTAGCGATTTTTGTCAATTGTTTTTGCTCTAGAGCGAACTAATCAATTAAGTCTCTTGCCAGATAAGGATTTAGTCGATTTATGCCCCCTATCGAACCATACCAAGTAACGAAGAACCTGTATTGAGACTAAATCAAAAATTAATATCTGTAGAGACGCTAAAGATAACTACCTTTTAGCCTTAGCCAAAGATAGTCAAGCTGACTTTTTAATTACAGGCGATCAAGATTTATTAATTTTGCAACAATTTGGAATAACTAAAATTGTTACTTATCAACAATTTTTAGTAATCTGTAGATTGGGTTGAGGAACGAAACCCAACTCAATTATTTAAAAGTGTTGGGTTTCACTATCGTTCAACCCAACCTACGATAATACTTTATTGATGATCGCTGTCAATTTAATTGATGCCCGTAATATGTTGTAAAATCGTATCTAATTTTTGGTTAATCTCATCACGAAACTCTTCAAAATTCGATTGAAGCCGATCAACTTTATCTTCAAGATGATCAATTTCCTCATAGACTCGATCAAAACTCCGGTTTAGCTCTCTTCCTGTCACTTGGGTATCTTCCAGACGCTCCAGGCGCCGATTAAGACTCCTCAATTGACGCTCCACTTCATAATTTTTATCGTTCGGTTCCTGAGCTTGTGCCATAGGGAAAATTGTTGAATGAGAATGTCTTAACTCAATTATATGTTAACTTATTGACTAAATAAAGGATTCTACTTCTCTTAAATCAGCTTGTAGGGTGCGTGTTTGCGCGTATTTAAAGGAAATTTGTTAATAATTAAATTATTATCGCGCCGTAACGCACCATCTTAAGAAAATGGGTGCGTTACGCTATCACTAACGCACCCTACAAGAGCCGCTACTGTGTCTGGAGTGGTTTTTATTATGATTATTTAACTGCTACCGAATATCCCCCCGTAGCAATCTCTCCCTAGTAACAGGTTTCTAGTTCCTGTTTGATATTCAGGTAGAATGAATGATATAATTGGTGCGTGGGGTGTGGCTCTCTCTTGCAAAAGCTTTTCACCTGTAGAATATAACAATCTCAGGTTTTTTGTCAAACTTAGTCTTGAGGATTTTTATAACAAATTTATGAGCTTTTTATTTGTATTTGTCACATTTTTTCAAAAAAATGGTAGATAAACAACTGAAAACTTTTATCTGGATTGGAGCATCAAAAAAGGAGCTATTAGAATTTCCTGAAGAGGTTGTTGATGAAGTTGGCTGCATTCTTTATCGTGTTCAGAATAATCAAAATCATCCTAATGTCAAAAGCTTAAAGGGGTTTAATGGTGTTTTTGAAATAGTCAGCGATTATCAAACCGATACCTATAGAACAGTTTATGCTCTTAAACTAAGCAATGCTATTTTTATTCTCCATGCCTTTAAGAACCCACATTCCGCACCCTCAACTGTCACATAAGCTGTCCCCCTCCAGAGACTTGAGTAAAAATACTTATCTGGTGAAGGTTTTCTCGGTGGCCGTTAGGGGGAGCTTGAGACCCTAATTATGAAAAAATAGGAATTGTTG
>NZ_JAPZQM010000470.1:0-1601 GCF_027530565.1 Microcystis sp. LE19-10.1B
CACCACCTTTTAGACTTTATGCTCGATGAGGCCATCCCTGTTACTCGCGTTAATTCTTCTTGATTTTGGATGGGGAGCTACAGGGCAAAAGCGTTTTGTATTCTGTATTCCTTGCTACATTCTGAATTTGGAATTGCTGCAAGAGAATAATCTTGTTTGCTGCCTGATCCCGGTCAATGATAAATTTTAAAATACCTAGTCTTTTACATTTTCCCAACTCTCGGAGTGATCCCCGATGTTAAAAAATCTCTTTGGTGGCAAAAAATCTGACTTTTACCTAGAACTAAAAGAAACCGATGGTGAACAAAAAGCGACAGCAACCACGGCAGCAGCCGCGCCTGTTGTGGAAGCGCCTGCCCCTGCTGTGGAGTCTGCTGCCGCCCCCGTAGCCGAGAAAAAAGCGAAAAAAACTTCTGTTAAGAAAGAAAAGCAAGCAAAAGAAACTCCCGCCGCTCCTGTGAGCGCACCGGCCCCCGTAGCCCCCACTAACGGTAAAGTAGAGCCACAAGAAGTGGAATTTGCGACAAAATACTTGATTACTCCTAGTCTGTCTCGCCGTCGCCCTGGTCCAAGTTTGAATGGTTTCAAAGACATGGCGCGCAAAGCGAAGCTACCTGCTAACCGCGGCTAAATCCCCCCCGGATTGCTTTCTCAAAAAAAAAAGGAGAGCTTTCTTTGACTCTCCTTTTTCATCAGGGTGCATCTACTGACTCAAGTTTAGCAGAGAGTCTTTTTAGGGTTGGTTATTTAGGTTACTCCCTAGAGTATTTTGGCGATAATTATTGCCTGTCTTCTTGGGCAATTTTTAAAACCTAGAACTAGGTTGACTGGTGGACGGGTGCAAAACTAGCATTCATAAGTAGGGAGGCAGAATTATGTGTAGGATGGGTTAGCGGTAGCGTAAACTATGCGGGCGTTGGGTTTCATGCTTCAACCCAACCTACGTTCTGGTGGACGGGTGCAAAATCAGCATTCATATTCTTGATTCGGCAACGCCATTAGGGATTAACTTTCGCCGCTCGGATTAGCCAACCGATTACCCCACCCGTAACACCACTGAGGATCGAACTGAGCGAAGCGGTGATCACCACTACTCCGATCTGTTTCCAGTTTTTCAGTTCCCCGACTTTTTCGGCGAGATCGGTGGTTTTCCCCGCCGCGTTCTCTATAACTTTAACTCGATTGCTTAAACCCTCTATCTTCGCGTCTAGGGTTCGGATATCGCCTTTAATTTCCGACTGCCCTAACTCTAAATTCTTCTGTCCGTTTTCCAGGTTGGTTAGTCGGTTTTCCAAGGTGGTTAGTCGGTTTTCGATCGCCTTTTGTCCGTTGGCAATACCGATGATTAAATCCTCTAATCTTTTTAAATCTTTTTCAGTTGCGGCTGTCATCAGTTAAACTCCTCTTAGTTGAATTTTTCTTGCCCCGATTCGATACTTTATTGATTGCGGATAACTTTCTCATCGGAAATTTTGGGTCTGAAACCCCGCCGTTCTAGGTTGGCTTTACGTTAGAATTAAAAGGCCAGTCTCGAAAACCAAGTGGACGGCGCAGCACCTTGAAAACTCGGCTTAGGGGGTTCCGACCAGAAAAGCTTGGCC
>NZ_JAPZQM010000644.1:0-3974 GCF_027530565.1 Microcystis sp. LE19-10.1B
TATGGGAGTGATCAGGGGGAAATTCAGCTACTTTTTCCCTGAAAATTAGGTAATTGACCCCCTCAAAATCGGTAAAACCCCACACCCCACACCCTACACCCTACACCCTGCCCCTAGGAAAAACTTTTTCAGCAAACCCTACCTAATTCTTGAGTAAAATTTCATGGCCCAACTGGACAACATCGAAGCGATCGAAAAAAAGCTCTGGAAAGCGGCCGACACCCTGCGCGCTAATTCTAACTATGCCAGTAACGAGTATTTTCTGCCCGTTATGGGCTTGATTTTCCTCCGTCATGCCTACAGTCGTTTTCTCAAGGTTAAAAGGGAGGTAGAGGCGGATTTACCGAAGCGAGGGGGTAAAACACGCTCCTTAACCAAAGAAGATTTCTTGTGCAAAGGAGCGATCTATCTCCAAGAAAAAGCTCAGTTCGATTTTCTGGTGGCGCTCCCCGATAGCGTCAATCGCTCGACCTCCTTAATGGAAGCAATGCTATCGATCGAGGGGGATTATCCACCTTTAGGGGGTATTTTACCGAAAACGGAATACCAAGAACTAGATAACGTGGTATTAGGGAATTTACTACGGATTTTAAACCCAGAAGAGTTAAAAAAAGCCGATGGGGATATTTTCGGGCGAATTTATGAATATTTCCTAACACAATTCGCTAATCTCAAAGCTCACGATAACGGAGAGTTTTTTACTCCCGTTTCTCTAGTATCTTTGATCGCCAATGTTTTAGAACCCGATCACGGATTGGTTTTCGATCCTGCCTGTGGTTCGGGGGGAATGTTTGTCCAGAGCGCACATTTCGTTGAGAGACAGCGCATCAATCCCCAGATGTTAACTTTTAAAGGGTTAGAGAAGAATCCGACCACAATTCGTTTAGCCAAGATGAATCTCGCGGTTCACGGTTTAGAAGGGGATATCCAAAAAGCGATCACCTACTACGAGGATCCGCTGGCATTGGCCGGGAAAGTGGATTATGTGATGGCCAATCCTCCCTTCAACGTGGACGAGGTGGATAGTAAGGTAGATGGTGATGAGCGCTTACCCTTCGGATTGCCGGGGGTTAATAAAAGTAACAAAGTTTCCAACGGTAACTATCTATGGATCAGTTACTTCTACAGCTATCTCAATGATCGAGGAAAAGCCGGTTTTGTTATGTCTTCCCAAGCTTCCAGCGCCGGGAGAGACGAAGGCAAGGTAAGACAGAAGTTAATCGAGACGGGAACGGTGGACATAATGATCGCGATCCGCTCCAACTTTTTCTATACCCGCTCCGTACCCTGCGAGTTGTGGTTTCTCAATCGAGGGAAACCCGCCGAGCTTCAAGATAAGATATTAATGATCGATGCCCGCAATATTTACCGGAAAGTAAACCGGACGATCAACGATTTTAGCCCAGAGCAGTTAGAGAATATTCTCTCGATTGTCTGGCTCTATCGGAGCGAATCGAAGCGTTTTATCGATTTGGTTGTCGGTTATTGCCAGAGTATCGATCGAGAGTATCAGGGATCGATCGCTCTTTTACAAAACTATCGCGAGCATCTGGACAAGTTAACCGAGGCCCTAGAGAAATTTTATAATCTCATCGATGAAAAAGACGGAACATGGTTAGAACTCCGAACAGCATCTGAGCTTTTCAAAGATGACATCGATAAATACGCCGGTTTCGCTCCGATTTCCTATAACGCTGATGATTTAGAGACTTTACACGAGGCTGTCCGCTGTTATCACGAATACGGCGAATTTAGTCGGGATCTGGGCAAACAGGCGGATCTGGTGAATAAATTATTAGGTCGAGCGATCGAGCGTGCCGAGAAGGATCTGGGGGCAAGAGATAGTAAACTGTGGTGGAATTCCCGCGAACTCAACACCTTACGCAAAGAAGCCGATACAAACCGTCAGAATGCGATCGAACAGCTTAAATCGGTTCGTGGTTTCTACCGTCACGCTCACTGGTTATTAGAAAGGTTCCCCGATGCCAAGCTGCGGGATGTGGAAGGGTTGGTTAAAGTGGTCGATCGCGAGGAGTTACAGGCGAATGATTGGAGTTTAACCCCCGGACGCTATGTCGGCGTTTCCCCAGAGGAGGAAGATGAGGATTTCGATTTCGAGGAAACGTTACGCGAAATTCATCTGGAGTTAAATGATCTCAACTCCGAGGCGATTCGTTTAGCTGATGAAATTGCGAAGAATTTTGAAGGGTTAGGAATTTAAAAAAGAACTTGGGTATATTTCCTTAAAGGAGACCGATGGAGATAGCGATCGTGTCTAAATTAAAATACGGTGTTTATTTTCTACCCTACAATCCCGATTTAGTCCCTAGAGCCAAGGAAATGCGAAAAAATCCCACACCGACAGAAAAAAAGTTATGGGCTTTTCTCCGACAATTTCCTTTAAAAATGTGGCGACAGCGACCGATCGATCAATTTATCGTTGATTTCTATTGTCCGAAGTTGAAATTAGTGATCGAGGTGGATGGGGAGGTTCATCTTACTCCGGAGGCAATGGCTTATGATGCTAGAAGAACGAAGGTTTTAGAGGGATACGGATTAACGGTGATCCGTTTCACCAATGATGAGGTTAAATACGATTTCGAGGCGGTTTGTGAGAAAATATCGGGGTTTATTTCTTCGCTTCCTGTCTGTACGGAGGTTGATGATCCTCCTTAGTCCTCCTTGAAAAGGTTATCCCCCCTAGCCCCCCTTTTCAAGGCTATCCCCCCTAGCCCCCCTTTTCAAGGGGGGAACCGGAACCGGAAGGGGAACCGGAACCGGAATCGGAGCGCGGTAGGGGTGCTGGAGGTGAGACGGGCGCTATGGCTGCGTAAGTCCCCCTTGAAAAGGGGGATTTAGGGGGATAAAAAGTCCCGCTTCTCACCAGTGATTCCCAAATTTGGTAAGTTAGAAAAGGTTACATCTGCGGGCGATTCGTTTAGCTGATGAAATTGCGAAGAATTTTGAAGGGTTGGGGATTTGAAACAATATAATATCCTATATCCTTGTATTTATATATTTTTTCGGAAACAAAAATGGAATGGAAGAATTGTAAGATCGAAGATGCACCAATCGCAATTATTGATGGTGATCGCGGTAAAAACTATCCAAAACAAGGTGATTTTTTAAACATAGGATATTGCTTATTTTTAAATGCCAGTAATGTTACAAAAAAGGGATTTGATTTTAATAATTGTCAATTTATAAGTGAAGATAAGGATGAAAAATTAAGAAAAGGAAAGCTATTTCAACATGACATTGTAATGACAACTCGCGGAACCCTGGGCAATGTTGCTTATTATCATGAAAAAATTGGATATGAACATATAAGGATTAATTCGGGAATGGTAATATTTCGTTGTGACCGCAATAAATTATTACCTAATTTTTTCTATTTGTTTATTTGTTCTCCATTGTTTATAAATCAAGTTAACAGCTTACGCAGTGGCGTTGCACAGCCACAATTACCGATCAAAGATATTAAAACAATTAAAATCAAAATTCCTCCCCTTCCCATTCAACAGAAAATCGCCGATATCCTCTCCAAATATGATGATTTAATCGAAAATAATCGCCGGCGCATCGAGTTATTAGAACGTTCAGCCCGCTTACTTTACAAGGAATGGTTTGTCCGTTTACGCTTCCCCGGACACGAACACACCCCGATTATCGATGGTATTCCTGAAGGGTGGGAGAATACAAAAATTACTAATTTATGTTATGTGATTGATGGAACTCACGATAGTCCTAAACCCGTACATGAAGGATACTATTTAGTAACTGGAAGACATATAACAGATGGTTTTATTGATTTTTCTAAATGCTATGTGATTACCATTGGTGAGAAGTTAAGCTTGTGTGTAATTTGTCAAGGGGTTATTGAAAAAAAATTGGGGACTACTTCGTTGCCGGTCAGGAAAAGGTGCTACAATCAGCTTGACTGTTGATTTTCGCTTTGTTTTGACAACTCCTAA
>NZ_JAPZQM010000716.1:0-18888 GCF_027530565.1 Microcystis sp. LE19-10.1B
AAATCCTTATAGGGCAAGAGACTCAATTGATTAGCTCGTTCTAGATAGAAAACAATTAGCCAAAATCGAAGCAATGTCTTTCTGTGTAAGGGTTTTATCCTTTATAACCCCCCTCCATTGCATAACACAAACCGAAGAACCTCAAATCCTTGCGTTTTTCACCGTCCTCGTCAGGATTATTCAAGTTTGAGCAAGCTTCCTCAAATCTACCTAAAAGCTCATCTTTTAATACCCTCCGTTTCTCCCAAAATAGTTCGCCTCGAAGGATATTAGTCACCTGATTAAATCGGCTGTGGTGATTGTCCAAGAGAATGCCATAGAGGACTTCGAGGTAGAAAAGCAAGAATATTTTAATGACGAGATCTTGATTTGACATCAATAATGATTGAAGATTATCCCGAATCTCTTGCAGCCTGGTGTCAATATTTCCCAATCCTACTATCTTCGTCGTCTGTCTATTGGCATTCATCTTAGCCATCCTCCTGAATAGCTTAGGGTTTCTGACAGAATTAAAATGGAATCAAAGGGTTAAGACGATAGAAAATCTGTGTTTCTACCTCCCGAATTAATTGCTTACGAATCTCTATATCCTCGTAGTTTAACTGATTAAAAGCCGCTTCAAATTTATCCTTAAGATCGCCGTGCAGTAACCGATCATGCAAGGAATAACAATACTCTTTTGTAATGGCACTTGCAGCTGAGTGAAAGTCACCAGTATCATTGGCCTCCAGAAATCCATAGAGAACTTCAAGGTAAAACATTAAAAATGTACCTACAATCAATCTCCCTGTAGGAGTTAAAGAGCTTCCGCTTAAAACTGGCATAAACCGTTTACAAATCTCTCCTTCTCTTAGATAAATTAAATGCTCGAATTCCGTAATTGTATTTGCATCTACTGAGCCTGATAATTGCTGAAAGACATCTCTAAAGTTCTTAATGAACTCATCCTTATCTTGTAGCTCCAGTAAATCAGGAAAATTTTGGTAAAAATACTGGGATCTAATTGCCGTCAGTAATCGGTTTGCACCAATGTCATCACGATATAATGTTTCAGCTGCTGCTGCCGCAGATTCTATAAGATGGACTAAAAAACCGTTAAAAACTTCAAGGTAGAGCAGTAAAAACATCACGACAACTAATTTATCTGGCGGTGCTGGGAAAATGCCCGCAAAAATGTCGCGTATCTCCGCAAGACGGCTGTCAATATCGCCTAATCCTGCTTGTTTTTTCGCTTTTCCACCGGTTAGTGTATTCATGGATATTTACCTCCTGAAAAACTTAATTTTTGTTTAGATCAATAGGGCAATGTCTAGGATATAATCGGCTTCCAAACTGCCGAGAGATTGAAGATTGGGAATAGTTGGCAGTCTGGAGATTAAGGTCAATAGTTACCTATCAACTGCTAGGTTGTTGGGGGTGTTACTTCAGAGCCAAATTCTTGCGTCATTCGATCCACAGAATCAGCAACAATCTTCAGGCTTTCTTCGTAGTTACCTGGTAACTCAAATTTAACTTCAAGATCGATTTGGCTATCATTTTCGGTTTTCCCTAAAGCTCTCTGTAAAGCTCGATTAATTAGGCTGTTCATGACATTAAATACTCCTGATACTGAGTGGTTATTGTTTGAATTATTCCATCGAACATTCCTAAATGGTATGCACGACGGAGCCATCGTTTGCACCAGATTTTCCCAACGACCTTCCATGTCTTTTTGAACTTGTAATTCTTGGCAAACTAAGTCTCTGATTGTTTTGTCATTTTCAGGAAGTGCTAGTAGTACCCCCGTGTCAGCGGGTTCAGGGTTTCCAGAAGAAACATAAAGATCCTTGCGAATCTGCAAACAACTTTGATAAATGAGATGATTGAGGTACTGTTGGGAATTACCCTGTTCGCCAGGTAATAAAACTTCGGAACCTGTAGTATCATTTTCTAGGAGACAGCGACCTCGCTCAGGGTTTGCTTCCCCTTTAGGCTGATTAGGAAATAGGAAAACATCCACGATGTAGCTATAGGCAACTGCCCGTTTTTCTGGCGATTTCTTCAGAGGATCGTTAGTATCTTGCGTCCCCACAGCATAGAGGTCGATCGCGCGATCGAGATCGTAAAGAATTTTATCGAGAACAATTTGGCAGAGAACTGTTTTAGAAGTACAGCCACATTGCAAATAGCAGTCCAGTTTATCCGCAAGCTGATTGCGCTCAATGATCAGCCGTAGCAGCCTTTCTTCAGCTTCATCAAAGGCGGACATCCCATACAGGCCATAGAACAAAATCGGCGGTCGGGCAATCCGCAGCAACCGGAATCCACCGGATGGCTCGAAACCATCCACAAAAAGCTGCAAAGCTTCCAGAAAAGCAGTCAGAGGTGGAGCAGCAGGATAGATCAAGTTCTTACCAACGATGACTAGGCGCCGCAGGCGTTCGACATCCAACTGTGCTGTTGCCCCTAATTGGCGCAAACCCGCGACACTACCCTGACCAGACCTTTGAATGAGCGCATCCATGACGCGACTTAACTCGCCTTCAACCAGGAGAGCGCGAAGATCGCCTTGTCCCTGTTCTTCCAACCGTTGGAAAAGCTGGCGGTAGGCATCGATCCCTCTGGGCCATTCGTTGGGAGCATAAGCCTCTTGAGTTGCCCCGACTAAATTCCGCAGGGCATAGATAACAGCATCCCGGCGCACTTGTAACTCGCTATAGGGAGCCTGTAAGAGATAACGACCGCCGAAGCCGACATTAGAGAGTGCTTCACCCATCATCACAAATAAGACGGAAGCCACTTCATCCAAACTCTGAGCGAACTTGCGATAGATGAGGCTCATGGTAGGAGTCAGCGCCCCAACTAGCCGCGCCAGGCGAGCATAATCTCCCAAGGTGCGACGGATGCCGAAGGTTTTATCCCGCTGTCTGGGATCGAGGGCAAAACGAGCCGAATTCACCCCTTCCTGAATGGCAGAACGAACTGCCATCGCCCAGCCTTCCAATTCTGGGGTCACGTCCTTGAGGATGGAGTTGGTGGTCAGTTCCCGCAAATCCCGCTCCACATCATTGATCGCTTGCTGCATTTCTGCATCGGAGGATGTGGGGGCTTGCTGCAGGGGCATCGGTGTACCAGAAGCCAAAAGAAAGGGAACTCCCTCCGCCTCCTTGTTGATGGCTACTGCTCTAGGATTGTTTTTATAGCGGTTTAGTAATGCCTCTGCTATCTGTTTGGCATCATTGGGATCGCTGACTTTTAATTCTCGCCGCAGAAGATTATCCAACGCCATACGAGAACTACTGTTCGGCATCAGGCCATTATTTTTGGCCATGGCACTACTGTAATTAAACGGATTGCCAGATGAAGTGTTCATAATTTATCAGGGCAAGGAAAAAAGGTGTTGGGGTTGTTTCAGTGATCAGTTATCCCCTATATTCCTAAGTTTTCAGAGCAAAGCGGCTTGTATTTCTTTAAAACTGGGTGAAGATGGGGGAATAGGGGAGGTAAGATGATTAATAACCCGATTGGATAACTGACGGGCGGGAATTTGACCAGTAGCGAGGGCATAACTAGCGGCGCTGACCAGAAATCGCGGCGGTAAATCGGGGGGAACCTCTCCGTGGACTAATTGTCTAGCACCGGCTTGAATCGCTTTTTCATCATCTTCAGAAAAAGGAATAATATCGGCCAGGGCCTGTTGGGCGAGATTGCGACGGGTTTGATAGGCAATTTCATCCACCAGATGGGGAATCAATAATTCCGAGGTGGTTAACAGACGTGCCGGCAGACGGTGAAAACGATTAGGGTTATAGAGTTGCTGCCAAACCGAGCGTAGGCGATCGCCTTCTTGACCAAATCCCATCCGTCGCAACATTTCCGCTAAGATCAAAATTCTCAGATATGCCGTCGGGTGCGCTCCTCCAGGACGATAGGTAAGGGTACGGGGAGCGGGATGAGCCAGAAAAAGTGCCATTCCCCAGGCTGCGGCTGGACCGGCTAATAAAATCGCCGCTAAATCGGCAAAAACTTCCTTATGCCAGCGTCCGTAGATGCGAGTAATACTGGGGTCGCCACTGGTGCCGAGAATGCGACGGATCACCGCTTGACGATTTTCCTGCCAGATCCCCAGATCCGCTTGCAGATTGTGGGCTACTTCGTGGATAAAGACCGGTTGCCAAGGATTATCTCGATCCCAAGGGATGCGGATAATCGGGAAGGGATTAGGTTCTCCCAAAAGACGAGTCAGCAAAACGCCACGACGCATGGTAGCAGGCGAGAAACCGTGTTCCATATAACACAAGGGTTTGAGCATCGGTGCGCGAAATAACCCCGGAGAGGACTCGCGAACGGCCCGATAACAATCGATCGCGATCAGATCATGGGCGGCGAGAGCGGCGGCAAAAGAGGAACCCCTTTGACTAAAAATTTCAAAAAATAGCCCAAAACTACGGCGAGCGCGGTCAATTTCCCGTTCTACCAGTGCTATATCGATTAAAACTCGCTCTATCGGTGACTCGTTCCACGTCCCTTGTAGATGCTGAAGACGACGCTGAATTTGGCGATCAATCTTAGCCAGACGTTGATTAGCTGCCCGAAAATGGTCAGGAGAGGGAGCGTAGGGTAAATCTTGGGGGCGAATCCCCACGGAAGCATAATTTACCCTGACTAGACGACGCGCTCGCGCCGTTAGATCTAAAATTTTATTGTGTAGAAAAGCTCTCGTTCCCATACTGCCCCCATTGCGGTTGGTTGCCTAACTGCCTTGAATCCGAATCGTTACCGGTCCGCGCAGACGATAGCTATGGCTGCGGCCGCAGGTGGGGCAAGGTCGTCCCCCGGACATTGATCGCCGGCCGGGACGGGATCTGGTAGTGAGCGGACGGGCTAAACGGCGCACGGTGCGAGGACTTTGCGCGACTCGGGCGGCGGCACGACGCACGGCAGGAGCCACAGATCGGGCGGGTAAACCTCTTTGGGCAACGGTACGACTAACACCGCGCACAATGCGAGGCACGGCTCTAGCGGCGGCCGGCCCTTGACGACGGGCGAGGGTGCGTGTAGCTTGGCTGACACTACTGACCAATTGCCGGCGAGTTTGCCGCGGTAGTCGCGAGATATTGGGCATAGCGGTCCGCAGGGCAACGGCGGAAACAAAGGGAGCGGCCGCATCGATCGCATCTTCCGTCTCGGCCAGGTCAAATAAGTCCTCCAAAGCCTCAAACTCATCGGCCTCATCAGCCAAAAGTCTTCCGGCCACGTTGGCAATACGTCCGATTAATTGCGCTTGCGGTAGGGGAATCATACTGGCGATCGGTCCGACCACGCGGGCTACGGAACCAATTCCCCGGCCCACTCTTCCAGCAACTTGTCCGACTCTGCGTCCCACATTGCGAGCGATGCGTCCCAAGCGTCGGAAAAACTCGTCCGTGTCCTCCTCGGCCAGGGCATCGGCCAGGGCATCCTCCAGGGCATCGAAACCAGAATCGTAGCCCTGTTCTCCCCAGTCTTCCATCTCGTCAAATCCCTGACCACTACCGAGCATCGATCCGATGCCGCGAATTAAACCACCGATAAAGGCATCATCATCGGCTTCGGCCAGATCGTATTCCCCGAATTCATCCCCGGCATCGTAACTATCGTAATAGTCGCCCCTTTGGGCGGGGCCTTCCACTTGATCGTAAAACAAGTCATCCATGACATCGGTTTCAAAGGCTTGATACATGATTTTTCTCTCCTAATTACAAGGGCAGAAATAGCTATAGGCGCGTGATCATAATTTCCACCGGTCCTTGTAGTCTTAGGCGCTGGGGCAGACCACCGCGACTGGGGCCGGGGCGAACAGAAGTTCTTCTCATCCCCGGGGCGGGACGGGATAACTGCCGTACTAAACGGGGTTGCGCCGCCACTCTCGCCCCGGTTTGTCGGATAGCTTGCGGTAAGCGACTGGGGGATAAACGACGACGAGCGGCGGTTTGTCCGACACTCTGAGCTATCCTCGGCAAAGCTCGCAGGGCAGCCGATCCCTGACGGCGGACTAGATTTCGAGCCACTTGGGTGGTACTGTGAACGATCTGACGACGGAGAGGACTACTGAGGGCGGCACGGCGCAGCACCGGTCTAACCATAGTGCGGGCCGCCATACCAGCTAGTACGGGTAAAGCCTCATCTAGCTCCTCATCGGCAAATAAATCGGCTAAGTCTTCTAGGGCATCCAATTCATCAAAGCCCTGGGCGGCATACTGTTGCAGCAGCGGCGCTACTTGCCCCAAAATGCTGGCCAAGGGATTGGCAGCGCGTCCGGCACGTCCCGCCACTCGCTGCACTTGGCCTGCCACTCGCTGCACCTGTCCAGCTACTCGTCCGGCAGTTTGGACCGCCCGTCCCACCCCCCGGGCTACCCGGCTGGCAGTGGTGGCTCCCCGACGGGCTGCCCCCGCCACCCGGCTAATTCCTCCTAATAATTGTCGGAAAAATTCATCGCTGTCTTCCGCGTCTAGGGCATCGGCAACGGCTTCTTCTAGGGCATCCCAATCATTGACTCCGCTATCGATGAGGTAATCATCGCCGAAATCTTCCCCTAATTCCGCCTCGTATTCGTCTTCTCCCAGAAAGCCCTCTCCTCCCAGATCTTCCCATCCTAATTGGTCTTCGCCAAAACTGTCTTCGGCTTCAAATCCTTCAAAACCTTCGCTTTCCATACCTTCCCAAGCATCGAAGGCTCCCTCATCGGCAAAGGAGGAATTAGCGGCTAAGTCCTCCATAACATCACTTTCAAAAGGCTGATCCATATAAGTACCTTCCTGAGCGCAAGTAGTCGCTAAAATGTCGATAAAATTAAGAACAATTTCGACAGGATTAGGTCTGACCTAACCTTGTCTGTCTTCTCGTATTCCACATCGAGAGCTAGAGCGAGATCTTGCTAAGGAGTATTTTGCTATCTAGCTCTCTATTACTGTTTAGGATAGATTGTTCCTCTCCCTCTTACCAGTCACACGATCTAGGTCACTTATTTGGTGTAACTCATTTAAGGGACGTTGTACCAATTTCAATAGTCGTGACTGACATCTGCAAGCCCAATTCTTCTCTCAGAGCGTAATTGCGCCTTAGAATAGACCTCTTGCAAAAATCAAAAATTGTTGTGAGGGTTAGGAGTCAGTAGCCGGTCGTCAGTAGTCAGGAGAATTAAGAATGAATAATAATCAATTAAATGCTCTATTTAGTGATTTGATGCAATTTTATGCCTATTTTTCTCATTTTTGAACCATCAAAAATTAATTATGCAAGAGGTTTAATGACCAACTAAGTCTGTCATTACTTTTGCAAAATGATATTAGACTTCCTCTAAAAAATTTTAAAACCTCTGGTTGAGTCAGCATTGTCCGAGTCAGCCGTCAAAAGGAAAAAATACAGATCAAAGAGTTTTTGAACTGACAGAAACCTTATTTATCGGACAAAATGCCTGAATTTACTAAACCGAGAAGTCTCCTCTCTCCTGAATCGGTAAGAAGTCTTTGTTTTGGGTCGTCGGTCGTCAACACCAAATCAGGTTACACTTCATCGACCCGAAGGTTAATGCGGATGGAGGGACTCGAACCCACACATCAAAAAGATACTAGAACCTAAATCTAGCGCGTCTACCAATTCCGCCACATCCGCAAATATGTCAGCATACCTCATCATAGCATAAGATACTATAGGAAAGATAAAATTTTTTATTCTTAATAATTTTATGCTCTTAGGTTTTGTCTTTCAGTCCCCCGGCCCGATCCTCTGGGAGATCGGACCGATTTCGGTGCGCTGGTATGGATTTCTCATCGCTATGGCGGTATTATTGGGTGTCACCCTCTCCCAGTACCTAGCTCAAAAAAGAGCGATCAATCCCGATTTAATCGCTGATTTGGCCATTTGGTTAGTAGTGGGAGCCATACCTGCAGCCCGTCTGTACTATGTTCTCTTTCAGTGGCAAGAATACGCGCAAAATCCTGCTGATATTATCGCCATTTGGAAGGGAGGTATTGCTATTCACGGGGCAATTATCGGGGGTTTGCTGGCGGCCCTAATCTTTGCCCGCATTAATCGGGTTTCTCTTTGGCAATTACTCGATCTGGTGGCCCCTTCAGTTATTCTCGGTCAAGCGATCGGACGTTGGGGTAACTTTTTTAATTCGGAAGCTTTTGGCAGTCCGACTAATTTACCTTGGAAGTTGTTTATTCCTCCGGCTAGTCGTCCTTTAGAATATATCGCCGTCGATTATTTTCACCCCACCTTTCTCTACGAATCTCTCTGGAATCTGGCAGTTTTTGCCCTACTCATCTATCTATTTTTCTGGGGTTTAAAACACCCTAGTAAATTAAAAATTGGCACCCTTACCCTAGTCTATTTTATCGCCTACAGTCTAGGTAGATTCTGGATCGAGGGGCTACGCACCGATAGTTTAATGTTTGGGCCTCTAAAAATGGCGCAAATAATTAGTTTAGGAGCGATCGCTATCGGTATTTTCGGGTTATTCTGGTTATATAAACTGCAGCGTCCTTTACCGGATGTGGTGGCGACCGTCAGTTATAATCAAAAGTTACCCTAGCTAACCCTGACAATGGATCTAGTAACGATTTTTCAACAGGTTTTAAACGGTTTATCGATCGGTAGTGTCTATGCTATTTTTGCCCTCGGTTACACTTTGATTTTTTCCATTTTAGGGATTATCAATTTTGCCCATGGCGCAATTTTTACCCTCGGTGCCTATTTTACCTACGCTCTAGCGGGGGGAGTTTTCGGGTTTAATGGTTTATTGGCTAATGCCAAATTACCCTTTTCCTTACCCTTTTTTTTAGCACTCTTGCTAGGCTGTATCCTTTCAGGTTTCACCTCGGTTCTTCTGGAAAGATTGGCCTTTAAACCCCTCCGGGTACGGGGTTCCGATTCTCTCTTAACTCTGGTTTCTAGCCTAGGGGCAGCCGTGGTGATTGTCAATGTCATTCAATACTTATTCGGGGCAGAAATTTATACTTTTCCCGATGGGATTTATGGCAATCTTCCCCCCGCAATTAATTTCGGTACAGCCGATCGCCCCGTGGCAATTCGCACAATTCAGATTATTATTTTTCTGGTTTCAGCAGTTATGGTGGCTTTGCTAACTTATTGGGTTAATTTCACCAAAATGGGCAAAGCTTTACAAGCGGTAGCTGAAGATGTCACCACGGCCAGTTTGTTGGGGATCAATCCCGAAAAATTTATCGTGATTACCTTTTTTATTAGTGGTGCCTTGGCAGGTTTAGCAGGAACTTTAGTCGGTTCTAGTGTTAGTATCGCTGGCCCCTATTTCGGTATTGCTTTCGGATTAAAAGGTTTAGGAGTGATTGTTTTAGGGGGATTGGGAAGTATCCCCGGAGCAGTAATCGGTGGTTTATTATTGGGTATTGCCGAAGCTTTTGTTCCCGCAGAATATTCCGGTTATCGAGAGGCGATCGCTTTTGCTATTCTCTTTATTATGTTGTTAGTTCGTCCCCAGGGTTTACTAGGCAGAAAGTTAATTCAAAAAGTCTAAGTAGGTTTAATTGGCCGAGAGAAAAACTGTTTTTCCCGACAAGGAAGATTGATAGGCAGCGTAGGCCACTTCTAGGGCATAAAGACTGGCTTGGGGAGTAACATAAAGAGGAGACCGATCAAAGAGATAATCTAGCACCATAGCGGTATCTTTGGCAAAAAGACCGCGACGGGTTTCCACTTCTAAAGCTTGGCTACCTTCACTATTAATTAACTGCCCTGTTTCCCCTTCAAAAATTAAGCTACCTGCCTCGCCATGAATAGTGAAAGTTCGCTCATTTTGCCAAAAAACTTCGCCTTTGCCGTAGGTAACTTCAGCAATTAAGCCATTTTTAAATAATAACTGTGCCTCACACAAACAGGCCAGAAAATAATCGGATTCCGGGGCATTCCAATAACGACAATGACAGGATACGGACTCCACTTCCCCAAATAAATTAGTCAAGCGATGGATACGAGAAAGGGCCGCAATCAAGGGAAAACCGAATAAATCCCGATGAAATGTCCAGCGCCGGGGTGCTGGTCTGCCGGGGGCGATCGTGGTATAACGGGCTAGGTGGATATTGCCGAGGCTGGCTAAATACTGCTGTTGGGTTTGATGCAGTCCCCCCAAAAGTTCAATATGTTCGACGTGCAGTAATTTGTTCTCGGTTTCGGCTAGGGTGATTAATTCTGCTGCCGCTGCCGGGTGGAAAGCCAGGGGATACTCGACGATAACGTGCTTACCGGATTTTAAAGCAGTACGGGCGATCGAGGCATGGGCCTGATTAACGTTGGCAATGACAATCAGATCGAGATCAGGATGACTGGCCAGGCTTACTGCCGAATCTAGGGCAGAAATTTGGTATTTTTGCGAGAAATTAGCGATCGATTCGGGACTATTACCGCTAAAGTACAGAAGCTGGGCGCGATCATCCGCTTGCAAGCTTTCAGCGCGACGTTGAGCGGCGAACCCTGTGCCAACTATACCAATTTTTAGGGGACGATGAGAAGTCATCAGGGGCATTCTGGCGACGCTTTATCTTGGCAATCAACTCATCTATTATCTCAAAAATAGCGCCCTAAAAGATGTGGAGGGGTGAATTCATGTTTTAAATGGGCAACGCCAATTTTTTGCTCCTGTTTAGGACCTAGAGCTTCTAAACCGCGATCGGTTGTCGGGGAGCATGACGACGAGGGGAAACCACCACGGGAGTGGGCGACACTGCACAGGTTAATTCTAGAGACTGTTCTAAACTAACCACCCGATTGAGTTGTTGCCATTCAGCA
Organism: Microcystis sp. LE19-10.1B; assembly: GCF_027530565.1. Classification (NCBI taxonomy): domain Bacteria; kingdom Bacillati; phylum Cyanobacteriota; class Cyanophyceae; order Chroococcales; family Microcystaceae; genus Microcystis; species Microcystis sp. LE19-10.1B. The sequence continues at coordinate 10,792 of NZ_JAPZQM010000716.1, forward strand.
CTAAAAGGAGGCATCGCTAGAGCGCAGGCTTTCCAATGAGCTTCGACGGGAACATCTAGTTGTTGACAAGTGCCACCGCGCCGACCCTGGGTTTGATAGTATCGGCAGTATCGACAGGAAGAGGTAAGAAAGTTTGCGGCTTGCATGGGTTAGCTTTAAAAGGAAGATGATTATAAGGAACTCAAGGGATGACTCTCTTTTCGCTCTGTGTAATATTGTCCTACCCTGTGCCAAGGGTATTTTCCTGACTACCATAGCTAGGACTGATACGCCATATAGTTTTTAGTGATCCCCAAAAAAAATTTTATTTTTAGAATCTTTTAATAGTTACTTTGCAAAAAGCAGCACTGTCTCAAAACTGAAGAGTTCAACTCAGTTGTGGCCGAGGTTATCGGCTCTAGTATCGCCGATAACAAACCGGGGATCAAGCCTTAGCCGAATAGAATTGATGAATACAGGTTCAATTAAGACAGAAAAGATCGGCCAATTGATTCCCGACTCAAAACCACTCTTTCCACAAGACTATAAAAAAATTTAATCTTTTACCCCGCCCGACTGGGCAAAACAAAAAGCACAACATTGCCAACGCTCAAGCTCTCCGGAGGGACTGGGAGACTGACAACGAGGACAAATCGGCCAAGATCGGGTTCTATGAACTATTTTCTGGCTCCAACTCTCTAAACTGTCCGGTTGCTGGGGATTTTCTGGCGGTTTTTCCGGGGTGACATAACTAGGATGATCTCTCAGGGATTTAGGTGCGATCGCTTCTGGAGGAATTAACTGACTATCTTGCTGCCAACGGGCAGCAGAAAAGCGGATATCGCCCAAGGGAGTCTCTAACTGACTATTAAGCCGTTTTAATAAGCTATAGCGTTGTAAAGACAATTCCTGGGCTAAAGCGGCGCTACTGGTAGCCACCGATAAAACCCCGCGACTCAGGGAAAAAGGCCGGGTTTGCTCAAGCAGACGGGGATTAATAATTTTTGGCCATAATTGCAGCACTTGATCATACTGGCGATATTCTTCCCAACCCACCTGTTGAGTAATAGCCGCCAAAATTTTGTCAAGAGAATGTAAAGACATCTGGAAAATCTAGGGAATACCACGGTACACTAGGACGAAAAAACCCCCTAACTTTTCAGCATAACCTTTAATACCCTCATGAAATCCGATCGATCCCCATCCCCCCAAGATTCCCCTCTCTCGATCGTTCATCAACCCAGTTCAGCCATCGATCCCGCTCGGGAACCAGAATACCTAGAAGCTGCTGTCATTAACGTCTATCCCCAAGCTGAAGATCTCTTTTTTACCCCTTGGGGTATCCGGGCAATGGTGATCTTTTTAATTGCTAATAGTCTCCTCAGTCTCAATCAATGGTTAACCAATACTACCCCCACCCCGAGGAAAACTGAGAATTCCCCCCTCGAGCAGCGCCAAAATAACTCCCGCCACCTCGATCGATTGATAGCGATCGCTCGTCCGGTACAGAAAACTCCTCAAACCAGTCCGATCGTTAATATTCCCGCTCCTCCGGTTAAAACTAGCCCGATCGCTAACATTCCCGCCCCACCAGTGGTTCAGAGTCCCCCCACCGCTATCAATCTGACTAATGCCCTCTTACCCCCGAATCCGCCACCATCCCCAATGCCGGCCCATCAATTACCCGTCAGTAAGATCAAGCAATCTTTACCCGTCGCCCCCCCGAACCCCAGCACCCCGCCCGTATCTTCCCTAGTTTCTGCACCACCGCCACCACCGCCCCAAGTCACCCCCGCCCCCTCGACCGCGATCATTAACGAACGAATGTTGGAGGAATTGCGTCAAAGAGAAGAATCACCCGCTAATTTACCCTTTTTTCAACGGGAAAAAGCCCGTCGCTTGGCCAATCAAAACCGACAGGAGGCGGTGGAGTTAATGAAACAGTTACCGCCAGAATTACAAGCATCCCCTTCTCCCAGTAGTCCGGCACCTTCAGAAACAGCCGATCCCTCCCAGTCCCCCGTCCCTAGTTCTATCATTATTGATAGGAGCGGCACTTCGGTAAACTATTAGGGTTCCTATCGGGAGGACGGCAATGGGTTTGTTTGATCGCATGGGCCAAGCAATTCGCGCCCAAGTCAATAGTCTGATTCAGGAAAATCAAGATCCCGAAAAACTGCTGGAAAAGGCGATCTTGGCGATGGAAGGGGAATTGATGCAAATGCGACAAGCCCTGGCGGCAGCCGTCGCTACCCAGAAACGTACCGAGCGCCAACGACAACAACAGGAAAAAGCGGCCCAAACTTGGCACGAACGCGCCCAATTAGCCCTACATCACGGTAACGAGGAACTCGCCCGCCAAGCTCTCAGCCAATGGCAAACCTATCAAAGTCAGATCGCCCCCCTACAAACCTCCCTGCAACAACAGACGGCTATTATACAAAAGTTAAAGAAAGAACTCTTGACAATTGAACGCAAATATGCTGAGATGAAAGCACAAAAAAGCCTTTATGTGGCCAGATTGCGATCGGCGAGTGCCAGTCAAAAAGCCCAAGAAATTATGGGCAGTTTGAACAGCAGTCAGATGGGAACTATTTTCGAGAAATTAGAAGCAAAAGTCCTAGAAGCCGAATCCCAAGCCGATTTAATCGGGTATAAAGACCCCTTAGAGCGACAATTCCAAGATTTGGAGGGACAAAAACAAATTGAAGCGGAATTACTCAAGTTAAAACAAGAAAACTTGGATGGGTGATGTGGGAAGTGGGGTGTGGGGTGTGGGGTGTAGGGTGTGGGGTGTGGGGTGTGGGGAGAAAAAAGCTGTCTCCTGACTCTTGACTCCTAACTCCTATCCCCTATCCTAGCTCTCGTGGTTTATATTGGATAATAAGCCGTTAGGCAAGATAGGAAATTTTAAGAACAGTTAACTGATTTAGTACACACCGAGAGGAACAAGAGCGTCATGGGTTTATTCGATCGCCTTAGCCGAGTTGTCCGAGCTAACCTCAATGATATGGTGAGCAAGGCTGAAGATCCAGAAAAAATGCTGGAACAAGCTGTCAGTGATATGCAAGAGGATCTAGTACAGGTACGTCAAGCGGTCGCTAGAGCGATCGCCGAACAGCGACAAACGGAACAAAAATACAGCAAAGACCAGTCAGAAGCCAATAAATGGGAACAAAGAGCCAAATTAGCCCTTTCTAAAGGGGATGAAACTCTCGCCAGGGAAGCTCTTAAACGCAAGAAAGATTTCACGGAAACCGCCGCCATTCTCAAAAATCAACTGGATCAGCAAACGGTACAGGTAGATAGTCTGAGAAAAAACTTGATTGCGCTCGAAAGTAAGATTTCTGAGGCAAAAACCAAGAAAAATATGTTAGTAGCTCGCTCCAGAGCCGCAAAAGCTAACGAAGAAATCCAAAAAACCCTCGGCAGTATCGATACCAGTAGTTCCATGTCCGCTTTTGAGCGCATGGAAGAAAAAGTTGTGCAGATAGAAGCCCGTAGTCAAGCGATCGGTGAATTGGGTGGCATCGACATGGAACGTCAATTCGCTGCACTAGAATCGGGTAGCGATGTGGAGGATGAATTAGCAATGCTGAAAGCACAAATGTCCGGGGGAGCATTACCGGGTACAGCTTCTAGTCAACCCACTTTACCCCAAGCAACCACCGTCAGGGATTCGGCAGTGGATGCGGAATTAGAGGAATTGCGATCGAAGTTAAAAGAACTGTAAAACTTTGAGAGCGTCGAGACGTACTATCTACGGTACGTCTCTATTTATTAATTTTGTTGTTGAGATAGGGAATAAGCTAAGAGGAATTTTAACCGCCTATCCTTAGATTAGTTCTCCCCCAATCCCTTTACTTTTGCCTCTTGGCTCATCTCAACAAGCAATTTAAATACGCGGGCAGCTTATCCCTGTTCTTATTACTAGACAAGGGCAGCTTTGTCGATATTAAACATCTGATTAGGTTTTGCCGAGCAGAATTATCCACCCTATTCCGTTAATCCTTCAGCGTGTTTAACCGAGCGTAGTTGGTTAAGAAATTGCTCTATTTCTTGAGTTTTATCAATCCTGGGCGGTAAATTAAAGCCATATTCAAGAGGAGCATCAATAACAAGAATTTTTTGATTATTGATGTTACTTTCGTCAATCAACCATAAAGCATGAGTTTGATAAGCTGGAATCACTAATAATCTGACTATGATATTTTCTTCAGGGATATTTTCATCAATCCAGCTAATAGCTTGATCGAATTTTTCTGCTAATTCCGATTGAAAAATTCCATCCACAGACCAATCTGTAGGTTCACTGCCAAGGCTACTAGAGCGAGCGTAGGCGATCGGGGTATTATCTGATTTTACTTGCAGATGCCATTGCCCTGATGGACGAGCTAAACGGGTTAAATCGTTGGTTGGTTCAACCACTGCATTTGCGGGTAGATTCCAGACATCTACACTTTCATGCAAAGCAGGGGAAACTGCACCGAGAGACTCAGTTATTCTAGACAAGCTAAAACCTACTTTTCTTTGTAATTGAGTTAAAACGTCATCGGGTAAAGTTTTAAAATGTGCCATTTTAGTTTATCTCCTAATATTAATCCATGTCCATCGCCATTGACCTTCGCCATAGGCAGTTTTAACTCGATCGTAGGGAATAATTATTTCACCCCGCCAAGGATCATAAATGATGACCTGGGGGACTGAATCAATTATATCCCAACCGACTACTAAAACGGCATGACCCCCTCCTCCATTCCATTTAAAACCGATTTCTACTGCACGTTGATTATCAAGTTCAGTTTGTAAGGTGGTAAATTCAATCAAACCATTAATATAAATTGGATTAAAACTATACCTTACCCACATAGGAGCAATATTAAGAATTGGCAAGGGTTTATTGCACAATGAACTATTGGGTGAACTGCAACAACCTGTTAATTCAAAAGCAACATTGGCAAGGTTACATTGCTGCGTTGTGATGTCATCATTTTGCTGAAAAACCATCTGCATTGAAGCCGCCCAACACCATTGGGTTTGTTCTTGTTTAATCCAAGTGATTTTGTTAATTCTAGTGGCTTGCCCTAGGGTATCATCGCTGACAAAAGCTAAAAAAGCTGCTGCTTGTAAAATGATCGGCTTTCCTTGTTCAACTCTTAAAGGCATCGATTTTTTCTGGGAGTGATATAAAGTAATTGGAAAAAGAGTAACTCAGCAGCATAACTTTGTTACTCTTAATTATCATTAGAACAGTGATTCTAAAACTCAGCACTAATAGAAATTCCAACAGACACACGACCTAGAGCATCTTCCCCCGTCTGAGCAAAAGCAACTATTCTCTGAGGAAGAGTGTTAGGAGGTGTTTCCCAGTCTAGATTAATTGCAGCACCTGTAATTAATTTTGTCCAATCAGGAGCGGCACCATCTCCTATGGTTTCTCCCACTGCATCCACAAGTGCATCAGCAATAACTTTAGCTAAACCTTTACTTGCTGCAGATAAAAAGACTTTGGCCGCTTCTTCAGGAGTGCCTCCTAAGCTACCACTTAAGTCAGCAGGTAATTGAATACCGTCAATTTTTGCCATATTTAACACTCTACTTTCATTTGATGTTTTTAGTCTATCTGACTGACATAAAAATAACATTTGGATCGACTATCAATATGTTCTTTAATTAATTCTTCATTTTTTATTGATTAAATGCTAGTTACTAAACGGTAAACAACGGAAATTGTCGGTATTTTTATTAAGCCTCTTTACAAAAGTCGGATAATAACGGATAATGACGGTAGATGGTAATCTGGCTGAAAGCAAAAAAGTCATTCACATGGATACTCAAGAGATTTTTAACCTTATTGATGAGGTGGTTTTTAGGCAAACAGGAAAACACCTAGATACTTTACAATTGGGGATTTTAAAAAGCGTTTTTAATGGTTATAAATATGCTCAAATCGCCCAAGATTATAAATGCAGTGAAGGTCATGCTAGAGATAAAGCCTATGAACTTTGGCACATTCTCTCAGAAGCATTAGGCGAAGATTTAAACAAATCAAATGTTCGATCAGCAATTGAAAGATTAATAATTACTAATAGTAGCAATAACTTGGTTAATTCTGGACAAATTGAAAAACTTAATTTTTGTCCCAACTCCCCTCAATATCCTGAAAACTTAGCCATGGATAATTCTGATATAATTGAAACCGAAAACTTGTTGATTGAAGAAAGAAAAATTAAAAGAAGCAAAACTAGAAACCGTTCCCAGACTGGTGCAAGTAGGGCTAACTGCTGAACAAATTGCTCAAGCCCTCGATTTACCTTTGTCATTAATTTTAGAAACTTTAAGGTAATTTCTTAATGGATAGCACAATAGTTTTTTTTCAAAATCTCACAAAGAATCGAGGCAATGTTATCCTTAATGTCTCTCGGCTTATTAGTTTATAATCTCGGTCAGGGAGAACTGAGAAATAGCTTACAGCCCTTCTCATAAAGATGAAGTATAACCTAAATTGGTATCTACGACCGAAGAGCAGTTAATGTTAACCGTTCTGGCGTTCCCAAAAAAGAGAAACTTGTACCTCATCATTATAAAAAATTCCCAAACAATGGCGCTCAAAACCCTTTAATTCTGAAGATAATCCTAAGATTCAGCCCGAAAAAGAGCCAGAAAGGTGAGGATAGCTAGGATGGAAGTGAAAAGCAATTTTGACTCGAAATTATCCCAAGGGATCGATCGCATTTAACGAAACCCTTACCCCAACAGCATAAGACAAGAGAAGGACTTACTAAGGAGAAACCCAGCCATGAAAATCGGCGTAATCAAAGAAAGTGACCAAGGCGAGGCGCGGGTGGCGCTAGTGCCGGATACCGTCGCCCGTTTAGTCAAGGCGGGATTTGAGGTAATTGTCGAAAATGGGGCGGGAATTAGCGCTAACTTTGCCGATAGTGCCTATAGTGCCGTGGGAGCCGCCCTGAGCGAAAACAGCGAATATATCTATGAAACTGCCGATATTATTCTCAAAGTCGTCCCTCCTAGCGATAGCGAGATCGATCGCCTCAAAAATGGTGGTATCCTCCTCGGCTTTCTCGATCCCCTGCGTCAACCCCGGCGCATTGCCAAATTAGCCGAGCGCGGGATCACCGCTTTGAGTATGGAATTAATTCCCCGCAGTAGTCGCGCCCAGAGTATGGATGCCCTCTCCTCTCAGGCTAACCTCGCCGGTTACAAAGCGGTACTCCTCGCCGCCGTTGAGCTGCCGAAAATGTTCCCGATGATGACTACCGCCGCCGGGACGATCGCCCCAGCCAAAGTGCTGGTATTGGGGGCAGGAGTTGCCGGATTGCAAGCTTGCGCTACCGCCCGCCGTTTGGGGGCAGTGGTGGAGGCTTTTGATATTCGTCCCCAAGTCAAAGAAGAAGTGCAGAGTGTCGGGGCGAAATTTATTGAAATGCCCCTAGAAGAAGATACCGTCGCCGATAACGGTTACGCCAAAGAGGTTTCTCTTAGCACACAGGAGCGCATTTGTCAAGCCTTGGCCGAACCAATTAAGCGGGCTGATGTGGTGATCACCACCGCCCAAGTACCGGGGAAACAGGCCCCCCTGCTAGTCACCAAAGAAATGATCGCCACCATGAAACCGGGGTCGGTAATCGTTGATTTAGCGGCGGAACAGGGCGGAAATTGCGCCTACACCCAACCGGGACGAGAAATAATCGAAAATGGTGTAAAAATCGTCGGAGCCGTTAATCTTCCTGCCACAGTGGCCACCAATGCCAGCCAGATGTACGCCAAAAACCTGCAAATGCTGCTACAGCTTTTAGTCAGCAAAGACGGCAGTTTAAACCTCGATTTTGCCGATGACATCATTGATAGTGCCTGTGTCACCCACGCCGGCGAAATCCGCAACCAACGCATTAAATCCGCCCTCAGTGAACAGTTATCAGCTTTTTAGCTATCAGGATTCAGGATTCAGGAGGCAGGAGTCGGTCGTCAGGAGGCAGCTTTATTCTCCCCACACCCCACACCCCAACCCCCCCACCCCCCCCCCCCCCACCCCCACCCCAAACCCCAAATTATTTACACAATACCGGCCCCAAAATTAAACCCTGTGGGGGGATTTTT
>NZ_JAPZQM010000568.1:0-4123 GCF_027530565.1 Microcystis sp. LE19-10.1B
GATGGTCGAGGGAATCAACAATAAACTTAAACTAATAAAACGGAGAAGCTATGGCTTTAGAAACTTTCGGAATTTTTGGGTTAGAAGTATGTTGTCTTGGCATCTTGTCTGTTGATTTAGCATAAAGGGTAACGAAGAGCCCAATTAATATTAATTAGGAGAGAAGTCATGGCAACAGGTTTTGCCCCCGTATTGGAACCAGAAAAGAAAGCTCAACAGCCAACGACCGGGCCGTTAACACCAATCAATGAAATTCAAGCCAGGTTATTGAATTATGTTCAAGATATTCCTGACCCGAGAGTTTCTCGAACTCAAAAACATTTGCTGACCGATATTTTAGTGATTGCGATTTTAGCCGTGGTCGCAACGCGCTCGCTACGCGAGATCGCCGGGGCGCAAGGTTGGGAAGACATGGAAAATTATGGCATCAGTAAGCAGGCTTGGTTATCGGAATTTTGGGAATTACCCAATGGCATCCCTTCTGATGATACTTTTCGTCGGGTTTTTGAACGGATTAAGCCGGAAGCTCTCGAACAAGTTTTGTCTCAATGGCTACAACATTTGATGGGTTCTCTCGCGGGAGAAATTGTCCCCATAGACGGGAAAAATCTCAAAGGTTCCTACGATCGTAATCAAGGGATAAAAGCCTTACATTTAGTCACCGCCTGGGCAAGTGAGCAACGATTGGTTTTAGGACAAGTCAAGGTGGAAGATAAGTCTAATGAGATTACGGCGATTCCTGCCCTACTAGAATTATTAGATATCTCGGGTGCGATTATCACCATTGACGCGATGGGAACTCAAACTGAGATTGTTCGACAAATTCGCCAAAAAAAAGCTGATTATGTGTTAGCACTTAAAGCTAATCATCCCACTCTTCACTCTCAGGTTAAGAATTGGTTCGATCAGGCTCAAGCTCATAACTTTGAAGGGATTATAGCGTTTCTGATTCACAAGAGGTACATTCCCGATCCTGAACAGCTTAATCAGCAAAGGTTTAAGTGTGCCGCACAGATGCGAGAACCGCTATAAATTTAGTTATGACTATCGCCTAGAAAAAGGTCATCATCGTCTAGAAAAGCGTTGGTGTTGGGCTGTACCTTTAGAAGCTTTTGGCGGTCTTTACCAACAACAGCAATGGTTAGGACTTAAAAGTATTGTTATGGTTAAACGGATTCGCCATCTCTGGAATAAAACTACTCACGAAGTCCAATTTTATCTCAGTTCTCTCCAGGCTGATGCTCAAATCATCGGTAAGGCTATTCGTAAACACTGGGGCATTGAAAATCAAGTCCACTGGACTTTAGATGTTACTTTTAATGAAGATAAGTGTCGGATTCGGTCTTGGCATAGCCCTCGGAATTTTGGTCTCCTCAGACGGCTAGCACTTAACGCCCTTAACCAGGAATCCACTTACCGACGTAGTCTGCGACAAAAAAGTAAGCGCGCGGCGATGGACAATGACTATATGGTGGCTGTGCTGAGTTCCTTTTGTCAAGCGTGATTGAGATGCTCTTACCCTGAATTCCTAGTCTTTTTAATTTCGATAAATCTGGCTCTGTAATTTCTTCGGCGATGTCCTCTACTATTCTTTGAATCTCTTCTTCCGTTACGTTATTTCTTCGGCTAACATTTAAAATATCTGCTGCTTTTAATTGTTCGAGTATATTCTCGGCTAGTCTTTTCGTGTAGGTTCGTTTCTTGGCGACAAAATCTAACTCTTCGCTAAAGGGTTTCTGACAATTACCGCACTTAAATTGACGACGATTAACTTGTAGGTACACTGGTTGTCCTGAGATTGGTAAATCTTTGACTAAATGTCGATGATTTTGGTGGAGTTTATCGCTCTCTAACCCACAATGAGGACAGGTTGCTTTTTTATTTTTCGATTCGATTCGGAAAACTATACCGATATTTTCTAGGTGTCGATAGCCTTGAATACAGGTTCCTTCTAGGTTCAAAAATTTGTCAAGTATCATAAGTAAAATAATCTCGTTTTTGGCTATTATATCAAATCTTAACTCAATTGTCTATCTTTTGGCATTAACCTGTTTGTGCTTTAAGTCCTTTCCTGTATGGATTTCAGCTACTTTTGAGCGTAGTTGCTCTCATCGAATTTTATTTTAAGTTAATTATTTGCATAACAATTCCCGAAGAGCCCAACTTTTCTACTGTAATCACTTGTCCTTTCCAACACAACCGAAGTTTAGGAACTTAAGGAAAAAGTCAGTAAAATCCACCCAATCCCTTACCCCGCCTAACTTTCAGCCCCTCAACCCTCCCGCAAAAATCCTTAACTTGGGAAAAATCCCCAACTTTACCAACTTAAGCGCAAGCATTGTCAAAATATCCTGACAATCTCCCCCCACTCCGACTCCCCAAATTTTTGCTTCATACCCAAGACCACAAAAACCGAGATGGAAATATCCCACTTTTGTCATCTGGACAGGCTAGAGAGCTTACCCCACAGTAAAAATGAGTAGCGCATCTTGCCTGAGCAAACTTGGGACGATCCCACAGCGACGAACCTATAATGAAAAAAAGCCAAGCCTTAACAACCATGAAATTAACCCTAAAACCCGAACACCAAAAGCTGATCGAAGCCAAACTAGATACAGGGCGTTATGCCAATCCAGATGAAATCATTGCCGAAGCCTTACAATTACTCAGCAAACGCGATCAATATCAACAATGGGCAGAAGAAGTTGGCCAAAAAATTGATATTGCCGCCGAACAATTAGATCAAGGCGAAGGAATTGACGGAGAAACCGCAATCGCTCAACTTAAAGCAAGACTTCCAAAAAACTGTGAAGCTTAAATATTCATGAATCAATACATAATTTCGACTGAAGCCCTTCGAGATATGGAACAAATTCTTGATTATTTGGCTAATACTAACATTAGTGCGGGTGAGAAATTTTTGGAGGAGTTTAGCAAAAAATGTCGTTATCTTAGCCAATTTCCGCTAATGGGGCGCAGTTATCGAGAGATTCGTCCCTATTTGCGTGGCTTACCGATGAAAAACTACATTATTTTCTATCGCTTAACTGAGCAAGGGCTAGAAATCATGCGTTTTATCAAAGGAGAGCGAGATTTAGAAGCTTTTTTCTTTGAAAACCCCTAAAAAATCAAGGCAATTACTTTTTTTCAACTGTTTATAATAGAGATCGCTACAATGTCGAGTATCCCCCCATCCCAAAGCAGCCATGACAGCCAAAGAACAACTCCTCCAGGAAATCGAACAAGCTCCCGAATCTCTAATCCAATCCTGCTTAGAATTGATACTCTCCCATAAAACTCCCGCCCCTTCACCGCAAAATAACAAACCAATTTGGGAAATCGCCGATGAAATAATTGCCACCATTCCCGAAGAATCCTTTGACCAGATCCCCACCGATGCGGCGGCCAACTTGGATTACTATCTTTATGGCAATTCTCCTCAAAAATAATGCCGACCCTCTTCGCCGACACATTTTATTGGGTTGCCTTGATTCATGCTAAAGATCAATGGCATAGACAAGTGCGAGCTTTTAGTAGGTTAATTCAAGATTATTCTTTAATTACAACCGATTTAGTCTTGGTGGAATATCTTAACTTTTTTGCTAAATTTGATCAACCCATGAAACAAGGTGTCGTCAATTTCTATCGCCAAATCCAAACCTCTCCAAATCTGCAAATTATTAGCCTTGATTCTTATTTAATTCAATCAGGTGTAGAACTTTATGCCAACCGTCTAGACAAAGGCTATAGCCTGACTGATTGTGTCTCAATGATTGTGATGAAACAAATGGGAATTTATGAAATACTCACCATGACCAGATCATTTTGATGCTGGAGAGCGATCGCTTTTTAGGATATAGAACGGAGTAATGGCGTTTTGGGAAATATGGGAAGTGCGCTCTTGGCTCTTCTAGGTTCTGTGTGAGGATGGTATAATAATAATACAGGACAGGAGGTGGGTTATGTGGATAAATTTTGATCAACTCCTCGATTTACCAAATGTAACAGTGGTCAATTATCAAAAAATTGCTCAGACAATTTTCCTAAAGCTCGCTCTTTTAAATGAAACAATTGAATGTCCGAATTGCCATCAAACCTTGGACAGAATCAATCAGACAGAGTA
>NZ_JAPZQM010000600.1:0-1234 GCF_027530565.1 Microcystis sp. LE19-10.1B
AACCCTTATAGAGAAAGACATTGGACGATTTTTGTCAATTGTTTTTGATCTAGAGCGAGCTAATCAGTTAAATCTTTTGCCAGATAAGGATTTAGTCGATTTATGCCCCCCTATCGAACCATAACAAGTAACGAAGAGCCACTTTAGTAATGATCTAAGCCGTAACTTGCATAATCTCTTTAGCGGGAACAGCTAACACTAATTGATTAGGATAAACAATTTCTACGCCAATTGTCTCCATAAATGCTTCTTTTTCTGCTTGAGTGGCTGAGACAAAATTTCCTTGTTCATCATATTTAACCCAATTCCCAAATAATTCTACTAGATAAGCCTCCCCATTTTTCAGAACTTCTACAATTGCTCCAACTGTACCGATAGGCGCAATTCCGCCATCGGTTAAGGGAATATCTTCCGTTAGTTGAATATCATCAAATAATTTAAACTTACTCATTTTTATTACTCTAAACTTTTATTGATTGAAACTAGAAGGTACTGCTGTGACAAATCTCACCACATCTTCTCCTGTCAGGATAATCCAAACAGTACGAATTTGATGTAATTTACCAGAATATCCCCTGATTTTAACATAAGCACGATAGCGATCGCCATACTCTGTTGTATCTTGTTTTTGTAATATTTCGAGAGATACTGTCTCTAGTATAGCTTCTCGAATCGCTTCAGGATTATCAAATCCCATAACTTCACGCCAAAACTTACGTTTATCTCCACCAACGCCTGCTTTAGTGGTGTGGTTGAGCAGATAGTTAGCCTTAGATAAGGGAAATTCAAATTGAGTCGCTGAAATCATTTATGTCTAAACCAAGAAACCCTCGAAGCAATATTTTCCTGAGATGACGATTATAGCGTGTCATTGCGAGGGGGATATACTTGTATCGCATAAAATCATAATTCTCAGCCTTGCTTGCGATATTTTTCTAGTAGGTGTTTTTGATAAGTTGTCGGTTCTGACTGAGAAAAGGGCGATAGTTGTTTCAATTCTTTAACCCAATTTTCCCAAGCATTATTCATGGTTTGAGTTTCATTTTCTTTAAGTAGTTGCTGTTTGCTGTTCAGGTTTTTTATCCTTCCCTAAAAAGGCTCTTCGGTTTGTGTTATGCAATGGACGGGGGTTATAAGGGATGGAACCCTTATAGAGAAAGGCATTTAGCGATTTTTGTCAATTGTTTTTTATCTAGAGCGAACTAATCAATTAAGTCTCTTGCCAGATAAGGAT
>NZ_JAPZQM010000401.1:0-9883 GCF_027530565.1 Microcystis sp. LE19-10.1B
CCAAGCTTTTCTGGTCGGAACCCCCTAAGCCGAGTTTTCAAGGTGCTGCGCCGTCCACTTGGTTTTCGAGACTGGCCTTTTAATTCTAACGTAAAGCCAACCTAGAACGGCGGGGTTTCAGACCCAAAATTTCCGATGATTGATTGTTATCAGCTTTGCAAAACAGGATTTAGGATCAAAAATAACCTAGAAGCACTGTCCCAATAGAAAACCGGTTCTTCGTTACTTGGTATGGTTCGATAGGGGGACATAAATCGACTAAATCCTTATCTGGTAAGAGACTTAATTGATTAGTTCGCTCTAGATCAAAAACAATTGACAAAAATCGCTAAATGCCTTTCTATATAAGGGTTCCATCCCTTATAACCCCCGTCCATTGCATAACACAAACCGAAGAGCCAGAAAACCTAAGCCACCTAACGGTGAAGTTAGGTGTACTTTCACAACTGATATCTTTAAGAACGCTTTTCTGGGTTCTAATATGGACCTAGGAATCTCTCTCCATTGAAGTGAATCATGTGATCGGGCTGATCAGCTACCCAAACTTCTGTTTCCCAGGAAATTTCAGCAAGATAACGAGTCATTTCCCTACGACTGGGAAAAGCAGTAACAAAGACAAGACCCTTACAGCTTAATTGAAAAAGTTGCTTTAGTTCATTGTGGCGTTTCAAATTCACTGGACCATGACTCGTCACCGCTTCTATAAGGACAAGCCAATCTTGGTATCTATGATAGATAACAAGATCAGGCATTTTCCCGTGAGGATCTAATTCAATCCCCATTTCTCGGAATTTTTGTGTTTCGTTGATTATAAATTTATCACCAGCATCGCCAATATATAGAACTACGCCCCCTGGCGTAAATCTTGGACAAAAGCTTTCTAAGATGTCTTTAATTAAAATATTTTGCCCACCTGATGAAAGCTGAATCGCCCGACCATCGGGTAAGGTTATAGGAATCATGGGCAGATTTCGATTCCTGGCTTGCAACCAATTAGTCACTGAAACCGCATAATTTCTACGAGCTTCTTCCCACTGCTCAGAGCCATAAACTTGAAGCAGTGATAACGCTTGCCGATCAAGTTGGTAGCACCACCTAGGGCTATTAATTGGTCGGTCTGGTTTGTCTGGATTCTGAACCACCAGTCCCATCTGCACAAATTGATGCATTGTCTGTTTTCGAACAGTTTCGCGTGTGTTTGGTGCATATTGTTTTCCGTAATGATCACGGAACCAATCCATCATTTCTGTAATTCCGCGTTTTGGTGCAGTAGCTTGGCTCCAGGGTTTATCAGGTTGAATATCTGCTAACGCAAGTAAGCATAGTGCAGACCTTTCATTCTGTTGCGCTCTAGGAGCAGAGATAGCCTTGAGAATTGTCAGTGCTTCTTCGATTCGTTTGTTTGCTTGAACTGCGGCACTTGCTTCATCCATAATTGATAGAACTTCATGTACAACTTGATCGATTTCTTCTTGGTTTAAGTCATTGTCCCCAACTTGAACTCCTATTTGGATTAAGTCATTTTTACATGGATACTTAACCCTACGAAGGTCGGTAGCATTGACTTGTGTATTTCCACTAAATTGACGAAAGTAGCTATCAAATAAAGTTGAATTAAGAAATGCGGCTAACCCTTTAGCTACATCAGGAGGCATTCCTCTGCCTTTAGCATGATAATAATTAAGATGATTTTCGACACCTAGAGATTTTGAACCAATAGGAGAACACACAGCAGCAACAACACGACGCTTTTCTTCTTTGGATGAAAAACGTTTTGTCAAAACATACCAGCCAGGCTCAATTAACCATTTTTCTGTTTCGTTATTTTTTTCTACCGCAATGGGCTTGCGGGGATTATCAGGAGGAAACACTACTTTCCTTACTTTTACAGATTCTGGATAAAGTAGGGGAACAGTTCTATCACTCAAATGGTTTCTTAAAGACGATTTCAGGCGAAAATCAACAACTGGACCAGTGGAAACTTCTAAGCCTATCTCATCCAATGTACAGGGCATTTTATTCATTTGAACTCTCAAGGAATTCTTGAGAGAATTTGTAACAATATGAATAAACTGTTCAGAATCATTCGGCTCAATCACTTCGTCATAGGGGGTATATCTAGATTCTGAAATCTCGTCTAATGCCATCTCAGAATTACTGGTTATTTTTACAGTGCTAGGTTTTTGTTTAGATCTTAGGGCGTGAAAAATAATATTTTCCTGTAATACCTCATCTTCTGAGAAGGTTGCTGATCTACTCTCAAATATATGGATTTTATCTAGTTTCATATATTCTAGGAAGGCTTTTCGGAAAGGGCGAAAATACTTGCCATTGCAAAAACTTCTCGGCGTAATCGCAACCACTTCGCCATCGTCTATAAGTTGTACGATGGCAAGCCAAACAAATGCGCTGTAGAGATTTACAGTATCAATCCCAATACTTGCAAGAACTTTCTTTTCTGCTGATTGGCTGTGAATCTTCTTATAAGGTGGATTCAGAATCGCATGAGTAAAGCCTGGAACTACCTTCTTAAAGAGTGGCAAGTTCATTTCACTACTAGCTTTGATGAAATTCTCCCCCCGCAAGCAATAATCTGCTTGAATTCCTTTTCCGTTCAAAGCGGCACAGCATTCTGTGAGGGTTTGATTTAGCGAGGGGAAGAAGACTGGTTCGACTTCATATGCTGTAATGCTGCAACTACTAACCTGATCGGGGTTTGCCAGTAACCGCTCTACTACAGCAGCAGTTAAAGTTCCAATTCCAGCCCCAGCATCTAGAAGGTGAATATGACCAGACAGGTTGTTGAATTGTCCTGCCATGAAACGCGCAACAGTTGCGGGGGTCAAGAACTGACCCAACTGACTACGCTGTTTCAAGTTCAATCTTGAAGAGTAGTAGACTCTGGCTATATCAGCAGAATCAGTAAGGAACGTTGCCATCTGGTCATCTAGTAGCAGTTATGAATCAATACCACAGAACTCCTTCCCGGTACACCTAACTATCAATTATACCGCTCCCTGCGGTCCCACACCCTCCTCTATCCCACTTCCATCAGTTAAACACCCCCTCAATTTGGGCATAATTACCGCATTTCCACAGCCAAAAGTCTATTGGTCTGTCAATCTTGAAATTGTGGATAGGGGAATGCTGCCAAATTATTCGCTCCCAATCCCTCAAAATCACCTTAACAGACCCATAGAATCGCCCTTAATTTTTGTGGATTACCAGTCCCTAACTATATTCTTCTCCGACACTGAGGTTAAAGAGCATTTGCAGGGATTGTAAACAGCGCTTACGCGCTTCGATATCCTGTTGGGCGCGCAGTTGTACCATGGGTTCGTGAAGGATTTTATTAACGATACCGCGGGTCATTGCTTCGATAACTTCTTGGTGTTTTTCGGCGAATTCCGTCCCCAAACGGGAGAGGGCCTTTTCTAATTCCTGTTCGCGAATATCTTCAATTTTGCTTCTTAAACAGCTAATTGTCGGTACAGTGTCCAAAGAACGCCACCAAAGCTCGAAAGCTTCCACTTCCTGCTCTAGGAGTGCCTCTGCTTCCCTGGCCATCTGACGGCGACTTTCCTGATTGGCGGCAACCACCGCTTTGAGATCATCGACGTTAAAAGCTTGCACTTGTGCCAATTCCTTCACGTCGGTATGGACGTTGCGGGGAACAGAAATATCGATTAACATCAGCGAGTTAGCAGAAATCGTCACTTCTGTCAATAAAGTTTTAGTTAAAATTGGTTCCGTGGCTCCGGTACTGGTAAAGACGATATCCGATGCCGCTACGGTAGTCATCATCTCTTCTAAGCCATATAGTTGCAGCGGTAGGTTAGGAAATTCACGGGCCAACTCCTGGGCCCGTCTTTGGGAGCGATTGACGATCGCAATTTGCTGAGAACCCTTAGCCAGAAGGTGAGTAACTAATAATCGGGACATTTTCCCTGCCCCGATAATAGCGATTTTCTTGCTGCTGAGGTCTGTCACCTTAGCATGGGCTAACTCCACCGCCGCCGAACTGATCGATACGGCTCCCGTGCCGATGCTGGTTTCCGTGCGGACGCGTTTACCGGCAGTCATGGCTTGTTTAAACAGGCGATCGAGTAACTGGCTAATAGTATTGTACTTCTGGGCTAATTTATGGGTATTTTTAACTTGAGCGAGAATTTGCCCTTCACCGAGGACAAGACTTTCTAAACCGGCCGACACCCGCAGCAGATGACGGACAGCATCCTGATGCAGCAGGGTAAACAGGTAACGACGCAGGACATTAAGGGGAATATGCCCGATTTCAGCGAGAAACTGGGTAATTTCCACCACGCCCTTTTCCGTATCCGTAACCACGGCGTAGATCTCCAAACGGTTACAGGTGCTGATAATCGCCACCTCTTGGATGTGGGGATAACCCTTGAGGTGGGTAAGGGCGGACTCGATTTTCGCTTCCGGGATACTCAATTTTTCGCGAATTTCCACAGGGGCTGTCTTGTGACTCAAGCCCACTACAGCAATATTCATTTATGTTCTCCTACAAATGTTGCTCAGGCTACAAAAATTATTGATAAAGATCAGTGCGTTATGTCTCTAATTGTTGCAATTTAGTCCCAATCGGGATGCAAATAAAAGATGTTTGAAAAAAAACTTTATATATTTTTACCAATGGGGGCGAGGTGAGCCATGCCCACCCCACCGGGTCAGGGAATTATCTCAGTTGAATGTATTTGGGTTGGTCGAACAGGTGAACGGTATCGACAAAGCGAGCGGTTTTCGATTGGGTGGAGATAACCAAGCTTTGGGTACGAGCGCCACCATGGAAGAAGCGTACCCCTTCCATCAGGGTGCCGGGGGTGATCCCACAGGCGGCAAAGAGGACGGTTTCGCCACTGGCTAATTCTTCGCAACCGTAAACGCGATCGGGATTAGTGATGCCCATTTCTTGCAGACGAGCGAGATTACCCTCGCGGCTTTCGCCGATTAAACCGGTTTTGACCACTTCGGGATCATAGATTAATTGTCCCTGGAAGTGACCGCCTAGACAACGCATAGCCGCCGCCGAGATTACCCCTTCCGGAGCGGCACCGATACCCATGAGAGCATGAATATTAGTTCCCGAAAAAGCGCAGGAAATAGCGGCCGATACGTCACCATCGCTGATCAGACGAACTCTGGCCCCAGCGTTGCGGATTTCTTGGATTAATTCCTTGTGACGGGGACGATCCATAACTACTACCACCAGTTCTTCGATCGAACGATTGAGACAATCGGAAAGGACTTTCAGGTTTTCCGTCGCCGATTTATTAATATCCACATGACCTTTAGCTGCTGGGGGAGCGGCTAATTTTTTCATATAAAAGTCAGGAGCGGCGAATAACCCACCTTTTTCGGAGATCGCTAACACGGCCATAGAACCATTTTGACCGTAGGCGACCAAGTTAGTGCCTTCGCAGGGATCGACGGCGATATCGATTTCGACTAATTCGTCGGGATTACAATATTGTTTGGCATCAACTTGGGTACAGATACCCACTTCTTCGCCAATATAAAGCATAGGAGCCTCGTCTCTTTCCCCTTCTCCAATAACGATGCGACCGCGCATATGGATTTTATTCATCCGTTCGCGCATCGCTTCCACAGCGACGTGATCAGCGATATTTTTTTCGCCTTTACCCATCCACTTGGAGGAAGCAATGGCAGCCTGTTCGACTACTTCGATAATTTCTAACCCTAGCGTACTTTCCACTCGATGATCCTCCCTACAGCTGATCTATGATTTATCTAGTGAGTTTGTTTCCTTAACAGTCAAAAGTCTATCACCAGACGGGGATCATTCTTAAGTTTTTATGTAGATCATCTGGAGGAGACCGGTATAGCTAGGGAGTTTTTGCCGGCACTGTCGCCTCCATCTCGGTTATGGAGACCTGGATCGCTGATTTCGGCGTTAAACGACGGATAAATTCCAGGGGTAAACCGTCTGTGTCGGCAATAAAGGTGACTTCATAGACGTGATCGCCGATCATCTGTTGTTGGGGTGGCAAAAGAATTTTTAAAGGTTGATATAAACCGGCATCCTCTTGATGAGCTTGCTGAAAGTTATTTGTTAATTTTTCTAACCATTCTGGTAAATTGCTGACATTTTCTGTTAGGTCAAAAGACAAGTGATAATAACCGACATAATGCTGATCGCTAAAGGCATCGGGGGCGGGTTTCGGTTGAGGAATTTGGATTAATTCGATGCGTCCGTTTAACCCCGTTAGCCAACAGGCCAAAGTATAACCCGTGGTGAATCTTTCCTCTAGGGTAAAACCGAGAAGTTGGTAAAAAGCGATCGCCCGATGGATATTAGCGGTGCGGATAGAAGCATGGTGCATTTTCAGTGTTGCCAAAGGCACGGCGTAGCCGTCCAGTAATCAGTAATCAGTAATGAGTGAGAATTCGGGGTTGACAAGCAATCCTTGATTGCTCCGCCTCCCCATTCAGTTTTTAGGTTATGAGTTTATTAAGTGAGATTATTCACTGATAACTGATAACTGATCACTGATAACTGATAACTGATTAATCAAAAAGACGAAAATAGGGATAACGTTTGGGAACCCCCGGTTCTTTTTCCAGATCAAAATTAATTACATCCCAACAGGGTTCATCGGGGGCATTGGGGCTAAATTCTACTGGTAAACCGTAGAGACGGGGAATAGTGGCTTCACCCGGTTCATTACCGCGCCAAGTAGTGTTACGTTCTAGGTAGGAACTAACTAAATCGCGATAACGGTTGGCAATAATCACTTTAGTCGCTTTAAATCCTTGGGTATAGAGGCGATCAAGTGCTTCGTGAATCTCAAAACGAATACCATCGGGGTGAGTGTGTTGACGATACCACTCACCATTCCAGAGTCGCCAATGCCGTCCTGACTGCAAGTGAACCAACTCACCCGTTTTGGGATCGGCTTCAAAAGCTCCATGACGCGGACACAAATAGGTATCCGTCAAAGTAAGGGCGGGGATTAGCTGCCGACAGTGAGGACAATGGATATCGGGGCCAAAAACAGGGTATTGTAAACTTGCATTGATCATGGAAGAACCTAAACTAAAAATTGTTATCTTTGTACCAATAAGCCTATCCATATTATACCCAACCAAATTGGACGGGTATTCTCTTCCGACTTTAGTGCAGATCCTTCCATGTCTTTAGATAACTTAAGATCAACTTCTAATTTCTGGCCCCTTGTCGATGTCAGTCAAGCGGCTTTTATTGCCCCTAATGCCACGGTAATGGGCGATATTTCCCTAGCTGTGGGGGTGAGTGTTTGGTATGGGGCGGTATTGCGTGCCGACGTGGAACGCATCGAAATTGGGGCCTATACTAATATCCAAGATGGGGCGATCCTACACGGAGATCCGGGCAAAATTACTATCCTTGAAGATTACGTTACCATCGGGCATCGGGCGGTAATTCACGCAGCCCATATTGAACGCGGTTGTTTAATCGGCATTGGGGCAGTGATTCTCGATGGTGTGCGCGTCGGGGCGGGTAGTATTGTCGGGGCGGGTAGTATTGTGACAAAAGATATACCACCGCGATCTTTAGTGGTGGGTATTCCCGCTAAACGCGTCCGGGAAGTGTCGCCACAGGAGGCTCAAGAGTTGATCGAACACGCCGAGCGCTATGCTAAACTTGCCCTCGTTCATGGGGGAAAAGGTACTGATACTGGATTCCCAAAACGGGCGGATTAGGGTATAAATATAAAATGAGAATCAAGTAACAATCTTTTAAGCACTGACCGAGGAGAAGGAAATCTATGGACTGGAGAGTGTTAATCGTTTTAACCCCTTTGTTTATTGCTGGTGGCTGGGCTGTCTTCAATATCGGCGCTGCCGCTATTAGACAAGCTCAACAGTTTCTCAGCAAACAAAGTTAATAAAAGTTTATACTTCTTAGTAAAACCGACCGCCTAGGCGATCGGTTTTTAATTTTTTCTTATCCAGCGATCGCTGATTGGGGTGTAGGGTGTAGGGTGTAGGGTGTAGGGTGTAGGGTGTAGGGTGTGGGGTGTAGGGTGTAGGGTGTAGGGTGTGGGGTGTGGGGTGTGGGGTGTAGGGTGTGGGGTGTGGGGTGTGGGGTGTGGGGTGTAGGGTGATGGGTGTAGGGTGTAGGGTGTGGGGTGTAGGGTGTAGGGTGTAGGGTGATGGGTGTAGGGTGTAGGGTGTAGGGTGTAGGGTGTAAGATGATGGGGAAATGGGGGAATTATGAATTATGAATTATGAATGATAACTGATAACTGATAACTGATAACTGAATTGTCATCTCGACTAGGAAACTAATTTTACACTAATACCTAACCATGAAATCTAATTGTCAAAATCTCATTCAAGAGCTTTCCCATCTAGAAATTATCACCGATCCGGGGCAAGTGGCGAAACTTTCCTTAGATTATTATCATTTTAGTCCCATTTTAGAGGCACAACTGCAAGATAAACGGGCTGATTTAGTCATTCGTCCCCACAATAGCCAAGAAGTTATTGACATCGCTAAAACCTGCGTTAAATACCAAATTCCTTTAACAGTTAGAGGTGCGGGTACAGGTAATTATGGTCAATGTGTTCCCTTGCAGGGCGGAGTAATTTTAGACACAACGAAACTAACAAAAATTATCTCGATCGAACCGGGTACAGCCCGGGTAGAAGCGGGGGTAAAAATGGCATTTTTTGATAAACAAGCTCGCGCAATCGGTTGGGAATTAAGAATGGCTCCCTCTACCTATCGGACGGCGACAATTGGCGGTTTTATCGGGGGTGGCAGTGTGGGCATGGGGTCAATTAATTATGGACAATTGAAGGATAGAGGCAATCTGCAAGCAGTGCAATTAGTCACCCTAGAAGCGGAACCAAAAATTATCGAACTACGGGGGGATGAGGTAGAAAAAGTCAATCATGCCTACGGAACCAATGGCATTATTACCGAGTTAGAAATAGCCCTCGCTCCCTGTTATCCTTGGGCAGAATTTATCGTTACTTTTGCCGATTTTATCACCGCCGCTAAATTTGGTCAAGCTCTCAGTGATAGTGATGGCATTGTCAAGAAAATGGTTAGTGTTCACTCTTGGCCAATTCCCGCTTATTTTACTGCTCTTAAGGATTATTTACCCACAGGAAAAGCGGCAGTTTTGTTAATAGTATCGGACAGCGATCGAGTCGCATTAGAATCTTTAATTAAAGAATATAATGGTGAACTTACCTACTATAAAACGCCAGAAGAAACTCAAAAAGGCAACAGTATCTTAGAATTTACTTGGAATCATACCACTCTCCATGCGCGTAGTTGTAACCCCAAGATAACTTATCTACAAGCTTTTTATTTTAATCTAGCTACGGTAGAGAAACTCCATAATTATTTTGGTGAGGAAATAATGATGCACCTAGAATTTTTGAAATTTCAAGGTAAAGTTATTCCCGCCGGTCTTCCCTTGCTAGAATTTACCACAGAAACTCGATTAAATGAGATTATTGCTATCTATGAACAACAGGGGGCAGCCATTGCCAATCCTCACACTTATATCATGGAAGATGGCGGCAGCAGACAGATTAATCCGCTACAACTAGAATTTAAACAACTCGTCGATCCCTACGGATTGAACAATCCGGGTAAAATGCGAGCATGGGTTGAAGCAAGGGGGTAGGGGTTCAATTCAAGCTAAATTAAACAAGATAAGTAGGTAGGCGTTAAAAATTATCAGATGCCCCCCTTATTAAGGGTAGGGCTGTTTCATTCTCCCATCAGAATATCAAAAGTAAAAGCGATCACTGTCAGGTAAAATGAGAAGTGAACGCGAACTTTTGAAAGATATGTTGAGCTTAATAGAAAAACTAAAACAAGTCAAGGACTTTCGGA
>NZ_JAPZQM010000318.1:0-7622 GCF_027530565.1 Microcystis sp. LE19-10.1B
AAATCCTTATCTGGCAAGAGACTTAATTGATTAGTTCGCTCTAGATAAAAAACAATTGACAAAAATCGCTAAATGCCTTTCTATATAAGGGTTCCATCCCTTATAACCCCCGTCCATTGCATAACAATTACCGAAGAGCCAATTAAAAATGGATTTTAGGTTCGATCCCCCCTGCCCCCCTTAATAAGGGGGGTGCCGATAGGCGGGGGGATCTGACAACTTTTAACGCCTACCTACTTAACTGGGATTGGTGCGTTACGCTAACGCTAACTTTTATCTCATCGGTAAAGATTGCAATCCAAAACAAAGACCTTGACAGACTCTTGTTAGGAAATTTAAGTCCAAAGTAGCGATTGTATCCTGAGAACTATGATAATAGGGATTACGCATATTAGCCGTATCTGTCACCATAATTGCCGAATAACCGCGACTCCAAAAAGGAGAATGATCGCTGCGTCGAGTATCGGGGACGATATAACCTCCAAAAATTACGGGCAACCATTCGCAGGGAGTTTGATTTTCTCGCAGGACTCGACTGAGAAAATTTAAATCCTTGCGGGTTTTGAGATTGCCAATCAAAGCGATAAAATCCCCAGTGTTGGGGTAAAAATATTCTAGAAAAGCTGGATATTTTTGAGAATGGGGATTTTTATCACAGTAACCGAGCATTTCTAAGGATAACATTAACCTTAAATCCTGCTTAGTTTGTTTTAATTTTTCTGCGTAGGCAATGCTCCCCAGTAATCCGTATTCTTCTAGATCGAAGGCAATTAAACGAATTGGATAATTAGCCTGATTCTCCCCAAAAAACCTCGCTAATTCTAATAATACCGCTAATCCCGTGGCGTTATCGTCAGCCCCCGGCGACCCCGGCACCGTGTCATAATGAGCGCCAATTAAAATCGGTGGTTTTTGACTATTATTAGGCAAATCTAAGATTAAATTTTCGTAAACTTTTCCCTGAAATGAGAAAAAATGTGATTCAACCTTTCCCCAATTGCCTAACTCTTGTCGCAGGTATTCTCGCACATAAAAATGTCCTTGACTAGAGAAAAAAGGGTTTCTTTCTCGGACAATTTGTTCTAGGTGTTGGCTTAAGCGATCGCTAAGAAGATCAAACATTGATAGCAGCAGATAATTTAATCAAAAGAGCCAATGGATAGAGAAACTGAGGGAAAAATCGGGGAGAATAATAATTGTTAATTAGGGTCTGCTGAAAAAGTTTTTCCTGGTGGCAGGGTGTGGGGTGTGGGGTGTGGGGTGTGGGGTTTTACCCATTTTCACCTGGTCAATTACCTAATTTTCAGGGAAAAAGTACCTGAATTTTCCCCTCAATCACTGCAAGGGTCGGGACTTTTTGAGGTCAAAAAAGTCTAAAAGCCTTATCCAACAAGGTTTTTAGATTTATTCAGCAAACCCTATCTATTTCGGGTCTGCTGAAAAAGTTTTTCCTGGGGGTAGGAGTCAGGAGTCGGTCGTTTCAGGCTTTGTTGCCCTTGTTTTTTGTACCAAGCGATGTACCACAAGAAGGATAATGCAAGGTTTTTGAAAGTCCCAATCCTATTTTCTTGCACTAACATCGGAGTTTAACAGGTCAAAAGCCTTATTTTAAAAGGGTTTTACCATTATTCAGCAAGCCCTAAATAATCATGTCAATTAATCGAGCATGAGGGATGGTCACAAATTTTTGATTGTTGACTTTTCCTAAGTTCACTCCTTGTTTCCAACCGTCATTTTTCCCAATTACTAAAGTTGTTATCTCTTGGTCAACTAAGAGATTGACTAAATAACGACTAGCTCGGTGAAGATAATTATCTATCTTCTGATTACGGCAACGGGTTAAACGGCGAATCCTCTGGGAACTTTGACGATTGCCTTTTAACAGAGATTGTAACTTAGCTCGACGTTGGTTATAAAATTGATTCAGGCTTTTTAACGGTCTGCCATTAATAGACCTCTTGTAAAAATCAAAAATTGTTGTTAGGGTTAGGAGTCAGTAGCCAGTAGTCAGTAGTCAGGAGAATTAAGAATGAATAATAATCAGTTAAATGGTCTATTTACAGACTTTATGTCATTTAATCCTTATTTTTGCCGTTTTTGAACCCTGAAAAATTAATTATGCAAGAGGTCTATTTTAAAATTAGATTACGAATTTGTTTGACTTGATAAGTCTTTACTTTTCCTTGTTTGGGTTGTAGATTTAAAATTTCTTCAATTCCTTCTTGAATGAAAATATGATGACTTCCTCGTATTCTTTCATCAAAGCCAAGTTTTCTCAGCAGTTAACAAAGTTGCTCAAACTTTTTCTCGTTTCGCCGCTGCCAGCATTAAATCCCAGGTTTTTTGATTGGCAATTTGGCTATAGGTAGGGTAACTAATGCCATTCAGTCCCAAAGCTTGCAAAGCCCCAATGCTTCCCCGTCTCCACAGTAAAATAGGCAATGCTCACCCTAGTGATGCAAGGCGTAAAATTTCCCAGATTTTCGGATATTCTCGCTGACTACTTTTGTAGGTCTTCATTGGCCCGAAAAATCGCTTCTTGACCATCACTAGAGGCCACAAAACCCATAAAAGCTTTGACCGCTTCACTAGCAGGTTCTTTGTAAACGTAGTAAAGGGTACGCTGCCAGGGATAATTAGGTTCACTGGCTGAAATTCCGTCCACAGCGAGCGCTCTTACGGTTTTTTGGTTGGCGATTTGGCCATAGGTTGCGTAACTAATGCCATTCAGTCCCAAAACTCGCAAGATTGGGGTGGTGGCATCCCTCTCCATCATTTTAAAATTAGTTCCCCTACCAAATTCTCCCCCTTGCAGCACTTCCTGACGAAAACTTTGATAAGTGCCACTAATAGGAGGACGATTAATCACTTGAATAGTAGCAGCAGAACCGCCCACCTCCGACCAAGAGGTGATTTTTCCGGTAAAAATATCTTTAACTTGGGCAGTGGTTAACCCCCCCGCAAAAGGATTTTTTACCCCCACCACAATAGCGATCGCATCTCGGACGATCGGACTAGAAGCCAATCCCTGAGAGCGTTCTGACTCGGTTAAAGGTCGTGACACCGCCGCAATATCGATCGCCCCCCGGGCCACTTCCTCTAATCCCCTATCAGATCCTTGAGCATTTGTCAAGACTTCTACCCCCTGAAATTTGGCCGTTAAAGCGGCTTTTAAGGCTTGATTAATCTGTACCATACTGGTAGAGCCGTTAATGCGAATTGTCGTGCCACTGGGGATAGAAGTCGGTGGGGCAAAACTGACCACTCCCTGGGGGGAAGGGGGAGGGGGTAGCGGAGAGGAGGCACTTCCCGATGTGGGGGATTTTTGCGGACTTTTACTGCTGCCACAGAGAAAGAATTCTTGACCCGCAGCACATTGACTTTGCAGCCAAAAGTAACCCCCACCTAAAATGCCCGCAGTGGCTAAAAGAGCGATTATTAAAGCAGTTGTTTCGTTTTTTTGAGACATACCCATCATTTGCTGACATTAGGGGGTCGATCGCCCCGACACCGGTGATCAATGGAAGTTTCGATGATATTATCTTAGTGCATGGAAATCCACTCTTGATTTAGGACTGTATATCATGACCCACGCACCTATATCCCCAGTCGTACTGGTTATCCTTGATGGTTGGGGTTATCGCCCGCAAAGGTCGGATAATGCGATCGCAATGGCGAAAACCCCGATTATGGATAGTCTCTGGGAAGTTTATCCCCACACCTTAATCCGCACCTCCGCTAAGGATGTGGGACTACCAGAAGGACAGATGGGCAACTCGGAAGTTGGCCACCTGAATATCGGAGCGGGGCGAGTTGTACCACAGGAGTTAGTACGAATTTCCGATGCGATCGAAGATGGTTCGATTCAACAAAATCAGGCTTTATTAAAACTCTGCGCCGAGATTCGCCCCAAAAAAAGCAAATTACACCTGATTGGTTTATGTTCCGAGGGGGGAGTCCATTCCCATCTCGATCACTTACTGGGATTATTAGACTTAGCGAAAGTGCAAGGGATTAGCGATGTCTGCATTCATGTCATCACCGATGGTCGCGATACTAATGTCACCGACGGAATGCCGGCGATTAAACGGATTCAAGAACATATTAATAAAATTAAACTCGGTCGCCTGGTGACTCTCAGTGGGCGTTATTATGCCATGGATCGGGATCGCCGTTGGGATCGGGTGGAAAAAGCCTATAACGTGATGACCAGTGATCAAGGTATCGACGGGCGATCGATTACTGAAGTATTACAGGCATTTTATGATCAAAATATTACCGATGAATTTATTCCCCCCACCAGAATTGCACCGGGGGCGATCGAAGCTGGCGATGGGGTGATATTCTATAATTTCCGTCCCGATCGAGCTAGACAGTTATGTCATGCCCTGACTATGCCCGATTTTGAAGATTTCGATCGAGATTTAATTTCTCCCCTCAGTTTTGTCACTTTCACCCAATACGATCCGAAATTACCGGTAGATGTGGCTTTTGCTCCCCAGAATTTAAATAATATTTTAGGACAGGTGATCGCTCAACAGGGATTAAAACAGTTTCGTTGTGCGGAAACCGAAAAATATCCCCACGTCACCTACTTTTTTAATGGGGGGTTAGAAAAACCCTTTGAGGGAGAAGTACGCGAATTAATTCCTAGTCCAAAAGTCGCCACCTATGACCAAGCTCCGGCCATGTCGGCAGCCGCGGTGACAGCAGCGGTCTCTGCGGCGATCGAACAGGGTATCTATAGTCTCGTGGTAGTCAATTACGCTAACCCCGATATGGTGGGTCATACGGGCATTTTAGACGCGGCCATGAAAGCAGTGGAAACGGTGGATCTATGCTTGGCTAAGTTGTTAAGTAGCATCAATAAATTGGGGGGAACAGTGTTAATCACTGCCGACCACGGTAACGCGGAAACGATGGTGGATGAGTCGGGTAATCCTTGGACGGCCCACACGACTAATCCCGTTCCTTTAATTTTAATTGAAGGGGAACAAAGAAAAATACCCGGCCACGGTGGCGATGTGCAGCTGCGGGATGATGGTCGTTTAGCCGATATTGCCCCCACTATCCTGGAAATTCTCCAAATTCCCGTCCCGATAGAAATGACTGGGCGATCGCTGATTAAACCAGCCGAGGTGGAAATTAAAGCCAGTCGCACTCCCGTCCGCATCTCGCTTTAACGAGTAAAAAGTCAATAAAGGGGAATTTTATGCTGAAAACCATCGAAGGTGTTTATCGAGATGGACAAATACACCTAACCGAGTTACCCAATGATATTAGCGATCGCTCACAAGTGCTGGTCACTTTTCTCGATCAAATCGATCCTAGTAAGCTCAGACAACTGATGGAGTATTTAGAGGTCATCGAGGGGATTCAGCAAGGTTTCGAGGAGATAAACTCCGGTAAAACCCGTCCTCTTGCCGATTTTGCCCAAGAAATGGCCGAAAAATATGGTATTTCAGGTTGAAATTACCCCAACTGCCACGGCACAGATCGAAAAAGCCTATCGCTGGTATCGAGGTTATAATGCCGAGTTTGCTGACCGTTGGTTTCGAGGATTAATGAATGCTATTGCGACTCTGCAAGAGAAACCAACTCGTTGTGCTTTAGCGCTCGAACAGACGATTTTTCTACCCAAAGAAGTCCGACAACTTTTTTATGGGAAAGGTAAAAATGTCTATCGAGTGCTTTTTACAATTAGAGATAGTACGGTTTATGTACTATATGTTCGCCATAGCGCCCAAGCACCACTAACACTTGAGGATATAGAGGATGAAGAGGACCCTAGTTGATAACTAATTCAAAGCTGACGGCTTGATAACTGCTATACTTTGTAATGGAAAATAGAGAGTAATAATCATGACAGTGGTGCTGGTAGTACAGATTATTTGGGCGCTGGCGGCGGCCTTTCTGGCGATTTTGGTGTTATTACACAGTCCCAAAGGGGATGGTATTGGCGGTATTGGCGGCCAATCACAGATTTTTACCAGCGCAAAAACGGCGGAAAAAACCTTAAATCAGGTGACTTGGGCGTTGGGGACGGTATTTATCAC
This sequence comes from Microcystis sp. LE19-10.1B, assembly GCF_027530565.1. Lineage (NCBI taxonomy): Bacteria > Bacillati > Cyanobacteriota > Cyanophyceae > Chroococcales > Microcystaceae > Microcystis > Microcystis sp. LE19-10.1B. Next base: position 6,057 of record NZ_JAPZQM010000318.1, read on the forward strand.
CCTAACTATTGTACTAAGTGCCGGCTGGTTAAATCGCTAAATGCTGAGAGGTCGGTTCTCTTTTCTAGGACTCGCGGCCTTGGCGAGTCTTTTGCTGTTTTCCTATTCTTTGATCGCCGACAGTCGATCGCTACCGGAGTTAAAAACCCATCCTTTACCCGCTAATTTAGCCCAATGGCAAGAGCAAAACCAGTCCGGGGATTATTTTGATGCTGTGGAAATCAGTCCCGTGGGGGCGTTGATTTGGTCGCAATTTCCCGTGAAGATTTATGTTCACAGCGATCGCAGTTCTTGGCTGAGTTTGGTACAACAGGCGATCGCTGAATGGGGGCAGTATTTGCCGATGGAGTTGGTAAATCGGGCAGAATTGGCCGATATCCTCATTAAACGGGAGTTACCGCCGTCGGGAGTCCGTTTTAATGCCGAAACGGGTAAGTTAGAACTGCCCCGGGTGCGTTCTGCCATAACACAATACGAGATTTTTGTCAAGGAAAATCGCTTAACTCATCGGATGAGTATCCAGATTAGTCCTAATTTAGCCGATCGGTCGGCCTTAGCGGCAGCGCGGCACGAATTAGGTCACGCTTTGGGAATTTGGGGTCATAGTCCCCTAGAGACGGATGTGATGTATTTCGCTCAAACTAGAGATATTGCCCCGATTTCTAGCCGGGATATTAACACTTTAAAAAAGGTTTATCAGCAGCCAACTAAGTTAGGTTGGCAGATGGATAAGCTAGGGTATCTAATACCTGAATAGGTAAATATTGCTCTTCAGTCGGTTCTGCTATTAAAAAGTATAAGTTATGGATATACTTAGTATAACTGACTAAGATCCAGAAGATTAACCATCGCTTAAACCTCTATTTCCTCTAGCCATGTTTTAATCGCACTGATTAACTTGGGTTGCTGGGGAGGGGTGTTGCTGACTCAAGCTATGAATGCCAACTGTGCATCCTATCCAAAAGTTAGTTTAGCTCTAGGTTTTAAAAACCCCACACAAGAAGATTCCTATTGCAAATCAGCAACCCCAATCTTTGCCACCCTCGACAACTAAGCCAATACTAGAAACATATTGTACGGGTTTGCCTAACATTAAGGGATCTATTTCTCCCCAATCGTAAGGTTCATAATCTTCTAAACGAGATAGTTCGCTATCTAACCAATCATCTCTAGGGGCTGTTTTTTCCGAGGGATTGGGCTGTTTCAGGGAGTCTAAGGGTTTAGTCATGGGGAAAAAATGAGTTGGGAATTTATGGGACGTAACCCGCCATGGAAGTGGGAATGATTTGTTGCACGATGGCAAATCCGCGGGTTTCAAAATGTCCTATACACAAACATTTTACCCACTAAGTAGGTAGGAGTTAAAAATTATCAGATGCCCCCCTTATTAAGGGGGGATTAAGAGGGGATCCCCCCGCCTATCGACACCCCCCTTATCAAGGGTAGGGCTGTTTCATTCTCCCATCAGAATATCAAAAGTAAAAGCGATCACTGTCAGGTAAAATGAGGAGTGACCGGCAACTTTTCAAATATATGTTGAGCTTAATAGAAAAACTAAAACAAGTC
>NZ_JAPZQM010000322.1:0-1410 GCF_027530565.1 Microcystis sp. LE19-10.1B
GTCGAGGGAATCAACAATAAACTTAAACTAATAAAACGGAGAGCCTATGGCTTGAGAAACTTTCGGAATTTTTGGGTTAGAAGTATGTTGTCTTGGCATCTTGTATGTTGATTTAGCATAAAGAGTAACGAAGAGCCTAAAATTGGCTAATTCAGGAGTTATTATTTATTATGCTAGAACAAATGATGAAGATGTTAGAAGGGCAACAAATAAACTCTTATCGTCTTAATAAGTTTCTTGGTGCGGGTGGTTTTGGTGGTGTATTTCATGCTACTGAAAGGGGTCATCCGCGCCCACATTATAAACGGGGGATTAAGTGTCGATCCGCGCCCCACTAATAAATGGGGGATTAAGGGGGGATCCGCGCCCCCCTTATCAAGGGGGGATCAAAGGCACAATCTATCTTCAATTTAATAATTATAACCACTCACTTAATAGGATAGTTACACAACGTAAAAATTGGCTAATTCAGGAGTTATTATTATGCTAGACCAAATGATGAAGATGTTAGAAGGGCAACAAATAGGCCCCTATCGTCTTAATAAGTTTCTCGGTGCGGGTGGTTTTGGGGGTGTATTTCATGCTAGTGAAATGGTCAGAAATACATCGGTCTAAGAAGTTGCCATTAAAGTTATCCCAGAAAGTAGCGATGATAAATTAATTGAATTAACAAATGCCAGAAAGTTAGAACATTCTAATTTAATTAAGGCTTATTCGGTGGGGGAATTTACTTTTTTCAATACGGAGATGCTTTATTTAGTGATGGAATTGGCACAGGGTAGCCTAGAAAATCACATTGCCAAAGGCGGTTTGTCAGCGGATGAGATTAAAAATATTACTGCTCAAGTCGCCCAGGGCTTAAATTATCTTCATGGACAAAATAAAGTCCATCGAGATTTAAAACCGGGTAATATCCTCAAGGTTAATCAACAATACAAGTTAGCATATTTTGGCTTAATTAGAACCTTAAATAACAAAAGCCACACTCAAACCGTCCACAATAGCGGTACAATTATTTATATGCCTCCCGAAGCCTTTAGGGGGGATATTTCCTCAGCTTGGGATCTGTGGTCATTGGGTATTATGTTAATCGAAATGACGACTAATCAACTTCCCTATAAGTTTAATAATGATATTCACCAGTTAATGGCAAAGGTGATGAATTGTGAGCTACAAATCCCCAGTTTACCGAAAGAGTTTAAACCGATTATTGAAGGGTGTTTGCAAAAAGATAGAAAACAAAGATGGACAGCACAACAGGTTTTAAATCTGAGAGGGGGACAAGCGAGCTAGAAGGTAGATAGGGCAAGCGATATCGCTCTTTGTCCTTTGATGTAATCCTTCAACCGATAGCGGCTAATTTGCATTAGCTCTTCTATATTTTTTGGGAACATTTGATGTAGCTGGAGC
>NZ_JAPZQM010000269.1:0-2275 GCF_027530565.1 Microcystis sp. LE19-10.1B
ATGGTCGAGGGAATCAACAATAAACTTAAACTAATAAAACGGAGAAGCTATGGCTTTAGAAACTTTCGGAATTTTTGGGTTAGAAGTATGTTGTCTTGGCATCTTGTCTGTTGATTTAGCATAAAGGGTAACGAAGAGCCACTTAACATAGCTTGGTTTTCTTGAATTTGTTGTTCTAAAGTATTAAGAGTTCGTTGTAGATTGGCTCTGGCTTCCTGAATTTTTTGTTCTAAGGTAGTCGTAATGCGTTGCAAGTTAGCCTCAGCTTCTTGGAGTCTTTTTTGTGTAGTTGTCGCCTCTAAACAAAATCGCTCTTTTTCCCCTTGAGAAACTGCACCATTACGGTATAAAGATTGATAACGTTGACAATCTGTGAGAGAATTATTCAATTCTGCTTTAATTCTTTCAACGGTAGCTTTTTGTCCTAGTTTTTCCCCTTCAAGTTCCGATTCCAAACTAGAGATCGCTGCTGTTTGCCTCATTATTTGTCCCTCTAATTCCGCTTTGCTTTGACGCATACGGGAATCTTGAGCCATAATTTCGCCTTTTTTTGCCCCTTCTCTCACTTTTTCGAGTTTAGATGCTGCTAAACCCAGATTTGCTTGAGCTTGTTTCAGGGCTGCTCGCAAACGGGCATTATTATCTAAAATAGCCATAATTTCGCCTTTTTCAACTTTTTCTCCCTGTTTTACCAGTATTTTATCTACTCTACTTCCTTCCAAAAAGGCAGTAGCTGATATTTGAGTAATTCCACCTTGGGGTTCAAGATAACCAAGGGCAGCAACAGCTTCGGGAGTATCAGGAGAAACCGTCGGGGAAATCGATAACTGGGAAGCTTTCAAGGATGATTCTGGTCTAAAATAGAAGATAATAACGGTTGTTCCCAAGCTAAATCCCATAAAAGCTCCTAAAAGACCCCAAAACCAATATTTTAAAGAATAGGAATTTTGAAGGCGAAAGTTAGCCATTGTTGTTAACAGGGATAAGGATTCATCGAAAATTTGGGTCTGAAACCCCGTCGTTCTACGACGGCTTTACTGTTAAATATTAGCGCATTTACACGATATATGCTAGAATGCGAGATATGGAAAAAGCCTATTCGTTTCGATTTTACCCAACACCCGAACAAGAGTCGCTATTGCGGCGCACTTTGGGCTGTGTAAGATTGGTTTACAATAAGGCACTCCATCTCAGAACACAAGCATGGTACGAAAGACAAGAAAGAGTAGGATATACTGAAACTTCTTCAATGCTAACCGATTGGAAAAAACAAGAAGAATTAGATTTTTTAAACGAAGTTAGCTGTGTACCCTTACAACAAGGGTTAAGACATTTACAAACAGCTTTCACTAATTTCTTTGCTGGTCGTACTAAGTATCCTAACTTTAAGAAAAAACATCAAGGAGGAAGTGCCGAATTTACCAAATCTGCTTTTAAGTTCAAAGACAAACAAATCTATTTAGCTAAATGCACAGAACCTTTACCTATTCGATGGTCAAGACAAATCCCAGAAAGCTGTGAACCAAGCACAGTAACAGTCAGATTACATCCTTCTGGACGTTGGCATATCTCAATTAGATTTGATGACCCAACAATTAAGCCATTACCAGTAACAGATAAAGCCATCGGAATTGACTTAGGAATTAGTAGCCTCGTGATTACCAGCGATGGCGATAAAGTATCTAATCCTAAGCATTTTAAGAAACATTATCGGAGACTGCGAAAAGCGCAAAAAAATCTGTCTAGAAAACAGAAAGGCTCAAAGAATCGAGAAAAGGCAAAAATCAAAGTAGCAAGGATTCACGCCCAAATTACTGATAACAGAAAAGACCATTTACACAAGCTAACCACTCAATTAGTTCGGGAAAACCAAACGATTGTGGTTGAGAATTTAGCCATCAAGAATATGGTCAAAAACCCGAAATTATCTCAGGCAATATCTGATGTAAGCTGGGGAGAAATCACCCGACAATTAGCCTATAAATGCCGTTGGTACGGGAAAAATTACATCGAAATAGATAGATGTTTTCCCAGTTCTAAACGGTGCAGTAATTGTGGGTATATTGTGAAAAAGCTGCCGTTAAATGTTCGAGAGTGGGACTGTCCGAACTGTGGGACTCACCATGACCGAGACATTAACGCCAGTAAAAATATTTTGGCCGCAGGGCTTGCGGTGTCAGTCTGTGGAGCGACCATAAGACCAGAACAGAGTAAATCTGTGAAGGCAGGTGCGAAAAATCCTTCGGGAAAGAAGCAGAAACCTAAATCGTGAGGT
>NZ_JAPZQM010000091.1:0-3539 GCF_027530565.1 Microcystis sp. LE19-10.1B
GTGTCAGTCTGTAGAGCGACCATAAGACCAGAACAGAGTAAATCTGTTAAGGCAGGTGCGAAAAATCCTTCGGGAAAGAAGCAGAAACCCAAATCGTGAGGTTTGGGAATCACCGTCCGTTTACGGCGGTGAGGATGTCAACAAATAAACTTTGTTTAAGGTAACATGAGGTCATATCTTCGGCCTCCCATCAAGGGTTGTCAACTTTGTCAACTTTTTTTAACAATGGCATCTAATTTCTCAGGCACACCCTTCGAGCATCCTGCTGTCAATTTTGATCACAAATTTTCTCCTAGGCAGGTAAATCGTTTTCCACAACGATTGTTGCTCCTTTCACCCCAAGCGGCAACCTTTAATCAGCGTGGATTCATCTGTGATCCGCAAAGCCGCAGCCCGGCTGTTCAGCCTCAAAAACAGATATATTTGGAAACGATCGGGCAAACTTTTATCTATGGCTATAATGCAGCAATTATGGCTCATTCTCTCACGGACTTGTTTCCTCTTCTTGAAGGTGTCACGCTCAATTTGAGAGGATTTGCTTATGAAGGGGCAGCGATGGCTTTATCTTTGCTAGATTGTTTAACCCTGGGTAAGCGCAATCGCTTTGAGCATTTTTTAGCAAACGAGGGGAAAAAGCATATTTACATGGCCTATGTAGGGAAAGGATGGCAATTAGCCCGTATTCCTTTTTCTTTGCGCTTTTATCTCCAAAAATTAGAACATTCTGCCCAACATTTTCCAGATTCCCTATTAGGTTGGTTAGCCCTTGACGGCTATGGATTTCATCAAGGATACTTTGCCTGGCCTAAGTATATCCGAGAGAGAAAGTCTCCTCAAGAATTATCGGGTTATGCGCGTCTTGTTTTTGCTCAAGGGTTAGGGCGCAGTCTTTGGTTTGTGAAAGGGGCAAATATTCCCGAAATTGCCGATCAGATCCAAAAATTCGACCCGCTGCTTCAACCCCATTTATGGAGTGGGATCGGCTTGGCTTGCACTTATGCGGGGGGAGTGTCTCCCGAAGAAATTCAACATTTAAAACAGCTTGCTGAACCTTATAGAGCAGAATTAGCCCAGGGAGCAGCTTTTGCCGCAAAAGCACGTTTACTAGCCGAAAACTGCCAGGAAAATACCGAAATAGCCTGTCAAATTTTGTGTGGAATGGCTATTACTGAAACAGCCAAGATCACTGATGATACCCTCATCGGCTTAGATTACCACGACCAAATCCCTGCCTATGAACAATGGCGACAAGCCATCCAAAGTCATTTTCGCACCTAATCCCCTCAACTGTCTTAAGCTTAGATTGAATGTAGTTACTTCTTTGAAACCATGAATCGTTTGGAAAAATTCATCCGAGGCCATAGTAAGTCTATCTTGGCATTGGGGCTAATTTTAGTCTTATTCTCTGTTTCCCGTCTCCCCGCCCTATCAATGGCCGAAAGAGATGCGATCGCTTCTCGCTTTGCCTTTACTCGTTTTCCCTTACCTGAATTAGAAAATCAACCCTATCAAGTAGAAAGACCGACAAATCCCAGTTTAAGCCGTCATTCGGCCTGGATTTCGGCAGTTGGGGCGGCAGTTGCCCTGGGGGATTTCGATGGAGATGGCTTGGATAATGATCTCTGTCATGTAGAAACCCAAAGTAATCAGGTGATTATCTCGCCTGTTCCGGGTACGGGCAATCGTTATCAGCCCTTCACCCTGAATGTCACCGATTTTGACTATAACGACCAAACCATGGCCCCCATGGGATGTATTCCCAGTGATCTCAATGAAGATGGACTCAGGGATCTATTGGTGTATTATTGGGGACGAACACCGATCGCTTTTATCAGGCAAGATCAAGGTTATCTTCAGCAGCAAATCAGCCAAAAAAGGGAAAAATGGTACACCAACGCGGCAACCTTCTCGGATTTAGATGGGGACGGACACCCAGACTTAATCATTGGCAATTACTTCCCAGATAATGCCGAGATTTTGGATGTCAATTCCCAGAAAATCGAGAAAATGCAAGATTCGATGACCCGTGCTTATAATGGCGGTAAAAATCGAGTTTTCTTGTGGTCCGATGCCTCTACCACTGGAGTGACTTATCAAGAAGTCCAAGATGCTTTTGAGGAGAAAATTGCTCATGGTTGGACATTGGCCGTCGGAACAGCCGATTTAGACGGGGATTTATTGCCAGAGATTTATTTTGCCAATGATTTCGGACCCGATCGCCTCTTACATAATCGTTCTACTAGAGGACATCTCCAATTTGCCTTACTGGAAGGGCAAAAAGGTTTAACGACACCTAATTCTAAGGTACTGGGCCATGATGGCTTTAAGGGAATGGGGGTAGATTTCGGAGATATTAACCATGATGGACTCCTAGACATCTATGTGAGTAATATTGCTTCGGAATACGCCCTAGAGGAAAGTCATTTTCTCTTTACCAGTACGGGAGAAACGGAGAAAATGTCCCGAGGAATCGCCCCTTATGTCGATAAAAGCGAACCCCTGGGAGTCTCTCGTAGTGGCTGGAGTTGGGAAACAAAATTCGGCGATTTTGATAATGATGGGGAGTTAGAAGCGTTGCAAGCCACAGGATTTCGTAAAGGTGACATCAATCGTTGGCCGGAATTACATGAGTTAGCCATGAGTAATGATCAAGTCCTGAAAATCCCCAATAGTTGGTTTCATTTCCAAGATGGAGACGATTTAAGTGGTCATCAACATAATCCCTTTTTTGTGCGGGGTAAAGATGGACGTTACTATGATTTGGCATCGCAATTAAGCTTAGATGATCCCTCTGTCACCAGAGGAATTGCCACCGCCGATGTGGATGGAGATGGGGATTTAGACTTTGTAGTGGCAAATCAGTGGGAAACCTCTTATTTTTACCGCAATGATAGTCCAAATATCGGTCAATCTCTGGAATTAGAGCTTTTAAACCCTGCGCTCTCCCCTAATCCCTCTTCAGAAAAAGGGAAAATGGGTATCCCCGCAATTGGCGCAGCGGTTAAGGTGTCTCTACCTGATGGCAGTCAGCTGGTGGCGCAGGTAGATGGGGGCAATGGTCATTCTGGCGTGAGAAGTCCAGTATTACACTTTGGTTTAGGCAAAATTGACCCTAATACCGCTTTACCCGTTGACATTCAATGGCGTAACCACAAGGGAGAAATTAAGCAAACCCAGTTATTATTAACATCGGGTAAACAGACAATTTTGCTAGAGCAATCGGTTTAAAATCATTCTGTAAAGGGCCTAAGGTTTGCGCCCTTTATCGTTAGGTATGACGGGGACTGACCTCCCGATCCTTATTTAGCTCCGTCCGCCGCCTGGCAGTCGGTGGACGTTAAGTTAAAATGCTTGTGGATTCGGTCTGACGGGGGCATAATTTTCCGATTGTGTCTAGTTAGGGTCTGCTGAAAAAGTTTTTCGGTGGTGGCAGGGTGTGGGGTGTGGGGTGTGGGGTGTGGGGTTTTACCGGTTTTGAGGGGGCCAATTACCTAATTTTCAGGGAAAAAGTCCAGGAATTTTCCCCCTGATCACTCCCA
>NZ_JAPZQM010000695.1:0-1057 GCF_027530565.1 Microcystis sp. LE19-10.1B
CCCTTATATAGAAAGGCATTTAGCCATTTTTGTCAATTGTTTTTTATCTAGAGCGAACTAATCAATTAAGTCTCTTGCCAGATAAGGATTTAGTCGATTTATGCCCCCCTATCGAACCATAACAAGTAACGAAGAGCCATACTTCTTAATTTTTTATTTGGGTAATTAATTTTGCATGACTACTTATTAGAAAAAAAGTTAGCGATCACTTGTCAACCAAGGGTTTCAGAATCTGGATTCGGTCAGGGATTTCCGAAAGTTCCAGAAGAGCGTTAATAGTCTCGACAATAGAACGCTTACGGGATAAAAGCTTGTCATAAAGGCGGATTAAGCGATTTTTCAGGTTCCGCTTGGGTTTAGCAAAAAACTCAATACCAAAATCTTTGAGCAGTTCCTCCCCCAGGGATTGAGAGACATAACCTCGGTCAGCAAAAACTTTGCCAAACAAGGATTGTAGCAATTTGTTCACGGGTTTGCGGTCGTCCACATTGCCGGGGGTAAGGTGAACATTAGATCTCTTGCAAAAGTAATCAAGATATATATTTTTGTCGGTAACGAAGTTCGTAATTGTAGATACCAGCAATCAAATTCAATCTCAGACCAAATCGCCGTCTGCGATTTCTGTATCTTGATGAAAGTATCCGAAATATTTTGAGACGACGATGAATATGTTCTATAACTATGCGCCGTTGTGATAACTGACGATTGGCTTTTTTTTGCTCTTTACTTAGTTTTTCTTTTTTCTTTTTTTTATGAGGAATTTGACTGTTTTGATGGATTTTCTGAATTCCTTGATAGCCTTTATCCCCTAATATTTCTATTTCCTTATTTAACCTTATTTTGCTCTCTTTCCACAGTCGAAAATCATGGACTCTTCCTTTCTCACAACGGACACAGATTACCTGCTCGCTTTTTTGATCGGCAACGACTTGCGACTTTAATGTGTGGTATCCCTGCTTGCCACTATAGCATGATTTCTGTTTTTTTTTGGGTCTTTCTATCTCCTGTTCTGACACATCCACCACTATTACTTCTATTTCACTATTACTTTCTAATA
>NZ_JAPZQM010000673.1:0-1078 GCF_027530565.1 Microcystis sp. LE19-10.1B
TTTGTACCAATTTATGTACTACGAGAGGGATAATGCAAGGTTTTTGAGAGTCCCAATCGGATTTTCGCAGCATGAACATCGGATTTTAACAGGTCAAAAGCCTTATTTTAAAAGGGTTTTACCATTATTCAGCAAACCCTAATTATTAACCAAAATAACGAAATATTAATCAGCCCAGCATCCTATTGGGAAATCGCCATCAAAATCAGTATCGGTAAACTCATTTTACATCAATCTTACAAAGATTTTATCGACGTATGCCTTAATCAATATCAATTTAATATCCTTGCCATCACACCAGAACATACGGATGCGCTGATCACCCTTCCTTTTTATCATAAAGACCCCTTTGATCGCCTTCTGGTAGCTCAAGCCATTGTTGAAAATATTCCGATTATTAGTGTAGATACTATTTTAGATCGGTACGGTATTCAACGTCTTTGGTAGGGCGATCGTTTTTCTCAACCTATCGGAAAACTCGACACTATAACCCCTTTCTAATCCCTCGATTTGATGTTTTTCTACCAATTTCCCACGTCTCCTGCGGATAATCTTGCTTCGCGAATATCTTTTAATAAAATCCCATTGAGTAAAGTTCATAATTCATGGTTATTATTTCGATCTAAAAAGTCCAGAAAGTCTTTTGCTTTCACGATCTGAATATTTTGATATTCAACCAGTGAAAGAAGATGTTTGTCCCCCGTGATAATATGGGTAGCCTTGCCAACAATCGCACATTCTATGATCATATCGTCATCGGGATCGTTGGGAACCGCTCTCAGTTGTCTTGTTATCGGAACAAGGCTAGAAAATTGACGAATTTCCGCGATATATTCTCTAAGTCCCCGTTCAGATATTTGAAATTTCTGCTGAAGTTTTTCGGTTAATTCGTCTAAAATCTCTTGGCAGGTTACTGAAGATACCGATCCCGTCTTCGCTAACGATAAACAGGAAAATGTAGGGCTGTTTTTAGACAGCCAAGCAGAGATTAATATATTTGTATCAAAAACAACTACATAGGTCACTATTTTTCGTGAACGATTTCATCGATAAATTCTTCTCTCTCGTCTTCGGTCAT
>NZ_JAPZQM010000478.1:0-5927 GCF_027530565.1 Microcystis sp. LE19-10.1B
GGACAGGTTATACCGTAGGTACTCCTAACGCAGCCACGGGGACAATTACCAATGATGATTTACCTAGTATCACTCTTGCAGTTTCTCCCAGTAGTGTTACCGAAGATGGGACAACAAATCTGGTTTATACCTTCACTCGTACAGGAGTAACAACAAATACTTTAACAGTTAATTACACCCTCGGGGGAACAGCTACTCTTAATACCGATTACACTCGTACAGGGACTACCAATACAGTCACCTTTGCTGCTGGTTCAGCGACTGCGACTGTAACCGTTGACCCCACTGCTGATACTACAGTTGAAAGTAACGAAACTGTTATTTTAACCCTCGCTGCGGGGACAGGTTATACAATAGGTACGACCACCCCAGTGACGGGAACAATTAATAATGATGACAGTGCCTCTATTTCAATCAATGACGTAACTGTTAGCGAAGGAAATAGCGGGACTACCAATGCAGTCTTTACCGTCACCCTTTCCAATCCAGTTGATACATCTGTCACCCTCAATTACGCCACAGCCAATGGAACCGCTACGACAGCAGATAATGATTATACAGCGATTGCTACTACTCCCTTAACCTTCAATCCGGGAGAAACTTCTAAGACGATTACTGTTGCTGTCAATGGCGATACTAAAGTTGAAAATAACGAGACTTTCTTCGTCAATCTGAGTAACTTACAAGCCAATGGCCGTAATGTTACGATAACCGATAATCAAGGACAAGGTACGATTAATGATGACGATAGCACTGTCACCTCGCAACTCTCCATCAACGACATCACCGTGGTGGAAGGTCAAAATAGTAATGCAATCCTCACCGTCACTGTAAATAATCCAAGTACACAACAAATTACTGTCAACTATACCACTACAGCCATTGATGCTACCGCCAATGTAGATTACACTAGCCAGACAGGAACCCTCACCATTGCGGCGAATACTTCCACTGCTACTATTAGCATTCCCATCCTCAATGATAACCTCAATGAACCTGATGAAGCTTTTACAGTAACCCTGTCAAATGCGGTTAATGCTACCATCAATCCCGACGAAGCAATTGGACAAGTAATTATTACTGACACCCTACAAAGCGCAATTACTCGCACCTTACCCACTAATGTGGAAAACCTCAGACTAATTGGGACTAATAATATTAACGGTACAGGTAACGCTGGTGACAATAAAATCACCGGAAATAGCGGTAACAATATCCTCGCTGGCGGTAACGGTGATGATACTTATCACTTCAATGCTTCAACCCCATTAGGAAGCGATACCATCCAAGAAACTACCACCAGCGGTATCGATACCATCGACTTTACTGGGACAAATACCGCAGTAAGAGTTAACTTAGGTGTTACTACAAACCAAACCGCCGTCACCAATAATCTAAGATTGACTTTTTCGGCAAATAACACCATCGAAAATATTATTGGTGATAGCGGTAATGACCGACTAACTGGGAATAGCCTTAATAATACTCTAACTGGTGGTGGTGGCAACGATCAATTAACTGGTCAAAACGGAAACGATAGTTTAATTGGTGGTTTTGGCGATGATTTACTCACCGGGGGTAATGGTAGCGATAATTTTATCTTCAACAGTAGTAATTTAGGAATCGATGCCATCAGCGATTTCACCCCCGGCAGCGATAAAATAGTATTAAGTAAAGCCATATTTACCGCTTTACAAAGTAGCATTGGCAATGGCTTCAGTCAACCGGCTGAATTTGCCAGCGTCGCTGACGATGATTTAGTCGCCACTAGCAGTGCCTTTATCGTTTACAGTACCAGCAGTGGCAGTATCTACTACAATCAAAATGGTAGTGCTGCTGGCTTAGGAAGTGGCTCTGAATTTGCCAATTTGTTGACTGTTCCTACCCTGATGGCGGCTGATTTCACACTGATAAATTAACCTAGCCAAACAGCTTGTAGGGTGCGTTAGGCGGCCACCAATTCCGTCAAAAAACCAAAATTAACAATCCGCCGTAACGCACCACCTCTATTATTAAATCGGTGCGTTACGCTACGGTTATTCCGTACTTAGTGTGCTAATTTATCTCGCCATGAACCAAACAACCGCCAATTATGATGAACCCTGGAAAGAAGCATTAAGCGAATATTTTGAAGCGTTTTTATCCTTCTTTTTTCCCGAAGTTAACCTAGAAACCGGGTTTCTCGGAGAAACCCGGTTTCTGGACTTTAAGACAAAAAAACGTTTCGCTGACAAACTTTATTCAGTTATCAGTTATCAGTGACTAATTGGAAGCAAGTAGCAATCCTTTTGCTATAATCGTCATGGCACACCTGAAAACAAAAGCGACTACCGGGAAGCTGCCACAACGGGAACAGTGGAAATGGAAGTTAATCAGGGGATTATATGAAAAGGAGTTCGAGAGGGAACAGATAATTAAACTGTTTGAAATCATCGACAATATGATGACTTTATCCCCTGAATTACAGTCAAGCTTAGAGAGTAAAATCAAACAATTTGAGGAGGAAAGAACCATGCCTTTAGTAAGTAATATGGAGTTACGAGGAATAGAACGCGGTAAGGAAATTGGCAAGGAAATTGGTAAGGAAATTGGTAAAGAAATAGGCAAGGAAATTGGAGCGTTAGAAAATGCTCGTGATTTTGTCAAAACAGTTTTGCAAGCTCGCTTAGGTGAAGTTCCTTTAGATGTGGAACAATACCTGAATAAAGTTTCGGTACTATCTACATTACAAGAGATTGTTAAATTAGCAGCTACCGCTAATTCTCTCGCAGAATTTAAGCAGTCTTTCGCAAGAATCCAATAATCTTATCCTAATATCTAGAAAACGGGTTCCTTCGAGAAACCCGTTTTCTTGTTGTAATATTAATTTCTGTTACAGGGGTCTTGAAAGATTGGCGATTTTTTGCAAAAAATCGCACCAGTCATCCTTTGCGGTTAACGTCATGACTTCTACCCTGTTGCCGAGCCTTCCTGCTGTTTACGATATTTTGTTCGATTTCGCTCAATCTGATGGTTTTTGGGCAAATTTAGAAACTGCTTTTGGCACAAGTTATGATGTGGTTAAAGCGACGCAATTACGACAGCAGTGGCAAAGTCGAGATTTTAGTCAACTTCCCCCTATTACAGTTAAAAACCTTGGCAATTCAGGGATTTTCGGCGCATATTCCAGCAGTATTAATAAGATTTATATTTCTCAAGCGCTGATTGATTCGGGGGACGCTACCACCCTCAAAGCGGTGTTATTAGAAGAAATTGGGCATTTTATCGACGCGCAAATCAACAGCAGCGATACCCCGGGGGATGAGGGGCAGTTATTTTCGGCGTTGGTGCGGGGAGAAGTGCTGACAGGGGAGCAAATCGCGGCGATTCAAGGGGAAAATGACGCAGCGACTATTACGGTTGATGGGCAAGCGGTGAGCGTGGAAATGGCAGTCTTTAACGTCTTTAGCTCTGTTATTAATTCAGTGGGGACTTATCCCTATTCGGTAAGGTTAGGGGACTTCAACGGTGATGGCAAATTAGACTTAGCTACAGCAAACAATGTCGCTAATAACGTCTCAGTGCTATTAGGCAACGGCATAGGTAGTTTTGGCACTGCTACTAACTTTGCTGTGGGAAGTAGTCCCCGTTCCGTGACCGTAGGAGACTTTAATGGTGATGGCAAATTAGACTTGGCTACAGCAAACTATGCCAGCAACACCGTCTCAGTCCTCTTGGGAACTGGCACGGGTAGCTTTGGCATCGCCACTAATTTTAGTGTGGGAGATCGCCCCATTTCCGTGACGGTAGGAGACGTTAACCTTGACGGCAAATCCGACTTAGCCGTTGCGAACGCCGGTAGCAACAACATCTCGGTACTATTAGGCAACGGAACAGGCGGTTTTAGCACTGCCACTAACTTTAGTGTGGGAACTTTCCCCCGTTCTGTGACATTAGGAGACTTCAACGGCGATGGCAAAATAGACTTGGCTACGGCGAACTATGTCACCCACAACGTCTCAGTTCTCTTAGGAACTGGCACGGGTAGCTTTGGCATCGCCACTAATTTTAGTGTGGGAGATCGCCCCATTTCCGTGACGGTAGGAGACATTAACCTTGACGGCAAATCCGACCTAGCCGTTGCGAACGCCGGTAGCAATAACTTCTCAATCCTCCTCAATACCACCCCGAAAATCACCATCGCCCCCGGCACCAACCCGGTAGAAGGGGGAACCGTCGGCAACTTTATCATCACCCTAGACACCGCCGCGCCAACGGGTGGGTTAGTGGTCAACTTCAACACCACTGGCAGTACCGCCACCCTTGCCACCGACTATTCCTTCACTGCTGGCACAAATATCACGGCGGTGACAGCCAACACCTTCACCATCGCCGCCGGAGCCACCACCGCCACCCTCAACGTCGTCGCCGTATCCGATGCGGTAAGTGACCCTAATGAAACCGTCAAAGTCAACCTGACATCGGGGGGAGACTACATCCTTGGTGCCAACTCCAGCACCAGCTTTAATCCTGCTACTAACTTTACCGTGGGGAGTAGTCCCATTTCCGTGACTGTAGGGGACTTCAACGGCGACGGCAAATCCGATTTGGCTGTGGCGAACTGGAACAGCAACAACGTCTCAGTACTATTAGGAACCGGTACGGGCAGTTTCGGCACCGCCACTAACTTTACTGTGGGGAGTTTTCCCTATTCCGTGACGGTGGGAGACTTCAACGGCGACGGCAAATCCGATTTGGCTGTGGCGAACTTTTTCGGCAGCAACGTCTCGGTGCTATTAGGAACCGGCACAGGTAGTTTCGGCACCGCTACCAACTTTTCCGTGGGGAGTAGTCCCCGTTCCGTGACGGTAGGGGACTTCAACGGTGACGGCAAATCCGATTTGGCTGTGGCGAACGCTAACAGCAGCAACGTCTCAGTGCTATTAGGAACCGGCACGGGCAGTTTTGGACCCGCCACTAACTTTTCTGTGGGGAGTAGTCCCCTTTCCGTGGCTGTCGGGGACTTCAACGGCGACGGCAAATCCGATTTGGCTGTGGCGAACGCGTACAGCAACAACGTCTCAGTGCTATTGGGAACCGGCACGGGCAGTTTTGGACCCGCCACTGACTCTACTGTGGGGAGTGGTCCCCGTTCCGTGGCAGTAGGGGACTTCAACGGTGACGGCAAATCCGATTTGGCTGTGGCGAACGCTAACAGCAGCAACGTCTCAGTGCTATTAGGAACCGGCACGGGCAGTTTTGGACCCGCCACTAACTTTACTGTGGGGAGTCAACCCTATTCCGTGACGGTAGGAGACTTCAACGGCGACGGCAAATCCGATTTGGCTGTGGCGAACGGTAGCAACAACAACGTCTCAGTGCTATTAGGAACTGGCACGGGCAGTTTTGCCCCCGCCACTAACTTTACTGTGGGGAGTAGTCCCCGTTCCGTGGCAGTAGGGGACTTCAACGGCGACGGCAAATCCGATTTGGCAACGGCGAACTATAACGGAGGCAACGTCTCAGTCCTCCTCAATGCCGACCCCACCGCCACCGTCACCATTACCGATGTTTCTCAACCCGCAATTTCTCTTACTATCAACGATGTTACCCTTACCGAAGGCAATAGCGGCACCACTAACGCGGTCTTTACCGTGAGCCTTTCTAGTGCTGCTAGTACCGTTGTGAGCGTCGATTATGCCACCGCTAACGGTACAGCCACCGCCGGAACCGATTACACTGCTATTCCTACCACCACCTTAACCTTCAATCCGGGAGAAACTTCTAAAACGATTACAGTTCCAGTTAGGGACTTCCAGAGAATAAAATACCCAACAAAAAAATAGAAAAGTGTTTTTTTGAAAAAGTAATTATTTTTGTCTAGGAAAACAAAGAGTCTCCCATTACAACCTATTTTTCCGAAAAAATAGGCAGCACAAACTCTTATA
>NZ_JAPZQM010000664.1:0-5938 GCF_027530565.1 Microcystis sp. LE19-10.1B
AAATCCTTATCTGGCAAGAGATTTAATTGATTAGTTCGCTCTAGATCGCAAACAATTGACAAAAATCGCGGTAATGTCTTTCTCTATAAGGGTTTCATTCCTTATAACCCCCATCCATTGCATAACACAAACCGAAGAGCCAAAGATGTGTAGGATTGGATGTAGGCTTAAAAGTTTTCTACGCTAATAGTTATGGGGAAACGGTAGAAATACCGCAATACTATCGCCAGGCAGAAAAAAGATTAAATCGTCTGACCCCCCCTTGCCCCAAGGGGGCGCTCTGGCGAATGTTGGATACGTCCTGTCAGATTAAGGAAACTCGATGAACCAAGAATCCCTCGCTTTTAGTGACGGGAGTGTCAATCCCCATCCCGACACCGCCCCCCTTAACCTTACCTGTGCCGTAGTCACGGTGAGCGATACTCGTACCCCAGAGACGGATAGGAGTGGCCAAATAATTCAAGAGTTACTAACTCGATCGGGTCATGATATCGGCCTATACTTAATTATCCCCGATCAACCCTTACAAATTCAAGCAATCTTACCAGAGATTAGCAATCAAAATCAGATAAAAGTCTTAATTCTCAATGGGGGTACGGGTATTGCTCCCAGAGACAATACCTATGATGCTTTAGTACCTTTATTAAGGATTACTTTGCCCGGTTTTGGCGAATTATTTCGTTATCTCAGCTATCAGGAAATTGGCTCCCGTGCCATGGCATCAAGGGCAATAGCTGGGGTTTATCAAAACTTATTAGTCTTTTCTCTCCCTGGTTCCACTAATGCCGTTAAATTAGCCCTAGAAAAACTGATTCTTCCCGAAATTTTACATCTGGTTAAACAGATGAATGGATAATTTATTGGGATTTGATCTGGGCTGAAATTTCTTGAAAACATACATCCCAAAAATAGCCAGCTAGATTCACAGCACTTAACAGTTTAGGAATTCCTTCACTTAGACTAGCAAAACCTTGATTTTTAAGCTGGAGAAAATCGATAGCGATTGCAAAAGTTAAAAGTGCTAAAGCAATGATTAAAATTTGGTAATAAGTTTGTCTTATTCGCCGCCAAAATGCTAAACCATAAATCAGAATTGCGAGGGCATAAACAGAGATAGTCAAAAATTTGGAAATATTAAAATAGAGGAGAATGATATGAATTCTGAAGATTTCATTGATGGCAAAAAGTCCCGTTATTATGCCAGAAACAAGTAAAAAATGGCGAGAATTATTGAAACTTGCCTTGCGGGACAATAAAGCATAACTAAAAAGGCAAACAATCGGAGGGAAACAACAAAGCAATTGAAAAGAATGGGTTAATAAACCAGCGATCGGAGTTGGGGGAGTAGCGGGAGGATAAAACAAAAGACTAGAGTTTAATTCTGCCCGATCAACCCAAGCAGTCAAAGCTAAAATCAAGAGGAGAACGACAAGATTTATTTTCAGAAAATGCTGTTCTCGTGAGGACATAAGTAGAGTTGGTTGAATAAATCTAAAAACCTTGTTGGATAATATCTTTAGGCTTTTTTGAAATCAAAAAGTGCCAGCCGAGAGTGATTGGGGGGAAAATCCCTGGACTTTTTCCCTGAAAATTAGGTAATTGACTCCCTGAAAATGGGGAAAACCCCACACCCCACACCCCACACCCTGCCACCAAGAAAAACTTTTTGCCGCAAACCCTAAGTATAGTAGTTGATAATTGTGGCTATTAATCACGGTATAATTCACAAAGTGCCGCTTTCTACCCGCTCGATCTAAATAACGAAGTGCCAAGCATTTCCCTGATTGTGTTAAGGACAATTTTCTCGGTTTTCTATGCTCAATCAAAAAGAACTTTTGTGTTTATTACAATTGGCTAGTCCCATTTTACCCGTGGGGGGCTATAGTTATTCCGAAGGGCTAGAAACCCTCGTCGAAAAGGGGATTATCTCCAATAGTGCCAGCTTAAATGATTGGTTAGAGCGATCGCTTTGTCAAGGCTCGATTCGCTTAGAAACGGCTGTTTTGCTAAGGGTATATCGTTGTTTTTGTCAAGAGGATTTTACAAAACTTAATTATTGGGATAATTGGTTATCGGCAACGCGGGAAACGGCCGAATTAAGACAACAAAGCTGGCAAATGGGGCGATCGCTGTTAAACTTATTGCGGGAGTTAGCACCGGCCAGAGATAATCTACCAGAACAGGCTAATTATGCCACCGCTTTTGCGATCGGGGCAAGTCATTGGCAAATTGGCGAAGAATTAGCGGTTTTAGGCTATTTACACAGTTGGGCAAGTAATTTAATCAATGCAGGATTGCGTTTAATTCCCCTTGGACAAACCCTAGGACAATCGCTTCTGATCGGTTTACAGCCCAGTTTATTAACAGCAACAGCAGATATTATCAGTTTAGCCGATGAAAACCTGAGCAGTTGGAGTTGGGGGCTAAGTTTTGCCAGTATGAACCACGAAACCCAGTATAGTCGTCTATTTCGCAGTTAGAAATTAGCGATCAAATTTTTCGCTATTTTCTGGGAGAATATGCAAGTCTCTAGGAGTCTCTCTCTTGGGTTCAAGCCGACATTTTTAGGTAAAAAACCAAATAAGGTATAGTAAGATCAAGAAAAATCTTAGGTCCTAGTTCTCGCTTTCTGAGTGACTAAGGGTTTTAAGGAAAGATGCGAACACTCTACCTAGCCACAGTGTACCAATGTTTAGTCAATCAGAAAAAATTCCCGTTTCGGTGTTAATTCCCGCCAAAAACGAGGAATCTAACCTTCCCGCCTGTTTAGAGAGTGTTGCTAGGGCTGATGAAGTGTTTGTCGTCGATTCCCAAAGTAGCGATCGCTCGATCAAAATATCTACCAACTATGGGGCTAATGTAGTCCAATTTTATTTTAATGGTCGTTGGCCGAAAAAGAAAAACTGGTCCCTCGATAATCTGCCTTTTCGCAATGAATGGGTATTAATCGTCGATTGTGATGAGAGAATCACCCCCGAACTATGGGACGAAATCGCCACCGTGATCCAAGATCCCGACTATAACGGTTATTATCTCAATCGTCGCGTCTTCTTCCTCGGACAGTGGATCCGTTATGGTGGCAAGTATCCCGACTGGAATCTGCGTTTATTTAAACATAAGTCGGGCAGATACGAGAATTTAAACACGGAAGATATCCCCAACACGGGAGATAACGAAGTTCATGAACACGTTATCCTTGATGGCAAGGTGGGATATCTGAAAAATGATATGCTGCACATCGATTTCCGCGATATCTATCATTGGTTAGAAAGACATAATCGTTATTCCAACTGGGAAGCGCGGGTTTATTACAATATTCTCACGGGTAATGACGAAAGTGGCACGATCGGAGCGCACCTGTTCGGTGATGCGGTGCAGAGGAAACGTTTTTTAAAGAAAATATGGGTAAAATTGCCCTTTAAACCGCTGCTGCGCTTTATTCTCTTTTATTTTATCCGTCTCGGTTTCCTGGATGGCAAAGCTGGTTATATCTACGGTCGTCTTTTGAGTCAGTACGAATACCAAATAGGGGTTAAATTGTACGAATTACGGCAATTTGGCGGTAAATTAAACGTTAATGCCCAGGCTAATCCCCCGGTTAAACCCTCGGAACCTCAACCCGCAGAAATGATTAAATAAGTCCTATGTCCCCAGAAATCCGCACCGATGAGGAAGCGTGGCTAGATCTGCGTACCTACGATCAATCTTGGTTTGATCGCGGTCGTTCTAATCCAATTATCCTACTTTGGTGGTTAGTACAGGGGATTCTTTTCCCCCTTAGTTTGCACCAGATGGATAGCTTTCGCTGCGCTGTTTTGCGTCTATTCGGGGCTAAAATCGGCCTTGGGGTGAAAATTCGCCCGACGGCAAGGGTTTCTTATCCTTGGAAAGTTGCGATCGGCGATTATACTTGGATTGGCGATGATGTGGTGATTTATAGTTTAGATAACGTTACCATCGGCAGTCATTGTGTGATTTCTCAAAAATGCTATCTTTGCACTGGCAGTCACGATCCCAGCGATCGCTCTTTCAGCTTAAAAACCACTCCCATCCTCATTGGTAATGGTACTTGGATCGCAGCCGATTGTTTCCTGGCTCCGGGGGTAAAAATTGGCTCTAATGTTGTTATTGGGGCAAGAAGTAGCGTATTTGCCGATATTCCCGCTCAAAAGGTCGCTTGGGGCAGTCCCTGTCGTCCTCAATACGATAGAAAGATGAATTCTTATAGCAGTTAGGGCTGACTCAATAAATCTAAAAACCTTGTTGGGTAAGACTTTTAGACTTTTTGGAAACCAAAAAGTACCAGATCCCGGAGTGATCGGGTGGAAAATTCCGGGACTTTTTCCCTGAAAATTAGGTAATTGACCCCCTCAAAATCGCTAAAACCCTACACCCTACACCCCACAACCGTTCGGACCTCGGCGTGAGCTTTTGTCAAACGCTGAGCTCACGGCCGAAGCCTGCCCCCAGGAAAAACTTTTTGCCGCAAACCCTATTTATTGTAGGGGCGTAAGGCTTGCGCTCAGACTAAATCTGGTTTTATTGGCTACTCCTGATCTATTCGTCTTGAGCTAAAGCGATTATGCCATCTGATTTGTAAATTTTTGTGAAGATTTATGGTTTATCTTGAATAACTGAGGAAACTAGCTCAAATAACTGGTAAAACCAAAAATAACCCTTTTTTGAGCTATTTATCATCAATTAATCTTAAATTAAGTCTAAAAAGACTATTTTTGGCAATTAAAGCCTAAGCTTGTTGATCTTCTGCATAACTTCTCCTCTAAGTCACGATATAGAGAAGTAGGGTGATCAAAAACAGCCTATGACTAGCTTAAGACAGAAGCGAACGAGAAAAATCAGTAAACCCCTGCTCTTTGGGTTATGGGGTGCGGGAGGGTGCTTAATTGCTTCTCTTTTTGGTGAAATTTTCCTTCATTTTGCCTTACCCCCTGCTATTACCCCTGTCACTCCCTCTATTCCTAAAGTAGATATACTCTTTGTTTTAGATGTCACTGCAAGTATGAATGAGGAGATAAATGGCGTAAAAGAAGGAATTCAGCAGTTTTCCCAAGAATTAAGCAGCCAAAAGCTAGATGCAAAAATCGGATTAATTGCCTTTGGCGATCGCTTATATGGGGAAGAAAGCCAGATTTTAAGCTTTCCCGACGGAGTTTTTACCGCAGATCCGACTTTATTTAGGCAAAAAGTGGCGGAAATTCAACAAGTTAATGGCGGAGATGCTCCAGAAAGCAGTTTAGATGCTTTAGATTTAGCAGCAAATCAGCCTTTTCGCTCAGATTCGACTAAAGTTATCCTTCTGATCACGGATGCTCCTCCTCAAGTTCCTGATTTAACGATGAAATCTTTAGATGGGGTTAAGAGAAGTTTACAGATTCACCAGATTAACCAACTTCACTTAGTTATACAGTTTACGGATCAATTCACCTATCGTCAATTACAGGCAAATAACCCTGGAGAAGTCTTTTTGTTGGGTGAAACCGCATCGGGAAGACAAGGATTTGCCAAAATCTTACCCTTACTGGGTGAAACTATTGCTCAAACCACTTTACAAAGTTTACAAAGTAATCAAAATTATGCCACAGAAGATCGAGAGCGATTATTGATGGTGACATCGGTTTGGACGGGAATTTTAGCCATTGGTATTGCTTTAGCCTTAATAATGGGGCAAAATGCCTATTTGCGTCGTCGTCTTTTAGGGATATCCGAAGGTTTTCAAGGCACATTTGGCAGTGTCATCGCTGGAATTATTGCCGGAGCAGTCGGACAGTTAATTTTTACGGCTCTTCGGTTTGTGTTATGCAATGGATGGGGGTTATAAGGAATGAAACCCTTATAGAGACAGACATTACCGCGATTTTTGTCAATTGTTTGCGATCTAGAGCGAACTAATCAATTAAATCTCTTGCCAGATAAGGAT
>NZ_JAPZQM010000564.1:0-9824 GCF_027530565.1 Microcystis sp. LE19-10.1B
GAAAACCAAACGATTGTGGTTGAGAATTTAGCCGTCAAGAATATGGTCAAAAACCCGAAATTATCTCAGGCAATATCTGATGTTAGTTGGGGAGAAATCACCCGACAATTAGCCTATAAATGCCGTTGGTATGGGAGAAACTACATCGAAATAGATAGATGGTTTCCTAGCTCTAAAAGATGTAGTAATTGCGGGTATATTGCTGAAAAAATGCCGTTAAATGTTCGAGAATGGGACTGTCCAGACTGTGGGACTCACCATGACCGAGATATTAACGCCAGTAAAAATATTTTGGCCGCAGGGCTTGCGGTGTCAGTCCGGGTTGCGACCATAAGACCAGAACAGAGTAAATCTGTTAAGGCAGGTGCGGAACCCCGCAAGGGAAAGAAGCAGAAACCTAAATCGTGAGGTTTGGGAATCACCGTCCGTTTACGGCGGTGAGGATGTCAAGCCGTCCAACGTCAAGAAACACCCCTAACTATTATTAAACATTGTCGTCAGCCATGATCGAGAACCTGACAACCAGATCGCCTATTTCCCTGAAAAACTATCGTATTGCGGCGATTATTCCCTGTCACAACGAAGAACTAACGATCGCAAAAGTGGTCTCCCAATTTCAAACTTTTCTGCCAGAAGCGGCAATTTATGTCTATAACAACCGCTCTAGCGATGATACCGTGACCGAGGCCCTCAAAGCGGGGGCGATCGTGCGTCAGGAAATCCAACCGGGAAAAGGCAATGTTGTCCGGCG
Source organism: Microcystis sp. LE19-10.1B (assembly GCF_027530565.1). NCBI lineage: Bacteria > Bacillati > Cyanobacteriota > Cyanophyceae > Chroococcales > Microcystaceae > Microcystis > Microcystis sp. LE19-10.1B. Next base: position 752 of record NZ_JAPZQM010000564.1, read on the forward strand.
GATGTTTGCCGATATCGAGGCCGATATCTATATTCTCATCGATGGTGATGATACCTACGAAATTGCGGCAGTACGACGCTTAATTGAACGAATGCTGCGAGAACAGTTAGATATGGTGGTCGGTGCGCGTCGGGAAGCGGCAAAATCCTCCCAGGCTTATCGTCCCGGTCATCGCGCCGGTAATCTATTTTTAACGGGATTGGTGAAATTTCTGTTTGGAGCGCGTTTAATCGATATGCTCTCCGGTTATCGCATCTTTTCTCGTCGTTTCGTCAAATCTTTTCCCGCTTTGTCCAATGGTTTCGAGATTGAAACCGAGTTAACTATCCACGCTTTAGAATTAAAAATTCCCTTCGCTGAAGAACCAACCCTCTACGGGGAACGTCCCGAAGGTTCCCAAAGTAAGTTAAAAACCTTTCAAGATGGCTGGCGAGTATTGGGAACCGCTATCCTACTTTTTAAAGAAATTCGTCCTTTTCTCTTTTTTAGCCTTGTCTCGCTAATTTTGGCGGTTATTTCCCTCCTCTTAGCGATCCCCGTCCTGTTTGAATACCTCGAAACCGGCTTAGTACCACGTTTTCCCACCGCTATTTTATCGGCCTCGATCATGCTTTTAGCCTTTTTAAGTTTGACCTGTGGCATGATCCTCGATTCCGTCTCCCGGGGACGAAAAGAGATGAAACGAATGGCCTATCTAGCTAACAGTTGGCTGAAAGGTTAGGGAAAAAGTTCGCTAAACATACAGGTCTAGGTCACATCTGGGGTTAAACCGTCTCTAACCGTTGCAGCACGGAGGAGGGTTTTTTGTCAATAAATTCCGCCGGCGAAATTTGATATTTAATCAGATTGGCTAATTCCTGTAGTTGGCTGATGGCTTCCGCACCTTCGAGTTTCATTAACTCTCGATCATCGCGCATTTCTGTCCAGGTGATGCCGTAATCGGACACGAGAAACCGAATTAGATGGGTTTCACCCAATCCGACCATAAAGGATGCGCTGTTCATTTGACCGCCACAGGTGTAGCAAGATGCTAGATAACCTTGATTTTCTAGTGCGATCGCTAAGGCCTGTAAATCCATGACCAAGTCTTTGACCAGTTGGCGATGCTGTTCTGCAAGTCGTTTAAACACAATGTTCCTCCTGACAACACTGCTCAATTATAAAACCTTAATACTTTTTTAAGATTCTTTTTTGAGAGTATAAAGTATATGAACCAGGTTTGTTTACGGATGTTAAGTAACAAAATGTAAAGAACCCGATACCTAGAGTAGCGTGAATTCCTGATATCGCCAAGTATGTGTAAGTACAAAGCTACCAGTTTATCCGTCTTTCCACCCCCTCGATCCCAACTATTCCCATCATGCCTATTTTTAAAGTTTAAGATCCGGTTTCGACAAAAAAGTTCGCAAATCTATGTTGACAATCACATAAACCTATGCGTCCATTCCAGATACGGAGGGAGGGGAGCTTTTTTCAGTGTTGCCAAAGGCACGGCGTAGCCGTCCAGTAAACAGTAACTGGTAATTAGGGTTTGCTGAATAAATATAAAAACCTTGTTGGGTAAGACTTTTAGACTTTTTGGAAACCAAAAAGTACCAGATCCCGGAGTGATCGGGTGGAAAATTCTGGGACTTTTTACCTGAAAATTAGGTAATTGACCCCCTCAAAATCGGTAAAACCCTACACCCTACACCCTACACCCCACACCCTGCCCCCACCAAGAAACTTTTTGCCGCAGACCCTACTTAATAGTGACGTGGAGTATAAACCCATTGCTTGCTTTTACCCTGCTCAATCAGGCGAGTTTTACTCGATCCAATCAAAATTATGGTTCGCATATCCGCATCTTTAATAGTCATATCCTCTAGGAATTTCACCGTCACTGTTTCCCCTTTTCGCCCTAAATTACGCGCTAGTACCACAGGAGTTTGCGGCGAGCGCCATTGTAATAAAATCTCTTTTGCCTTCTCCAATTGCCAAGTGCGCTCTTGAGACACAGGATTATAAAATGCGATCGCTAAATCGGCTCGGGCCGCTAACTCAATGCGCTGAGAAATCACCTGCCAAGATTTGAGAATATCCGATAGGGAAATCGCACAAAAATCATGTCCTAAAAGTGCGCCAACCCTGGCGGCCGCCGCTTGCATCGCCGAAATCCCCGGACAGACCTGAATGGCGATCGCATCCCATGCTGGTTTTGCTTTTTTTTCTAATACCTCAAACACGGCCGCGGCCATGGCATAAATTCCGGGATCTCCGGAAGAAACTAAGACAACCGATCGCCCCTTAGCCGCTAAATCTAGGGCCATTTCCGCGCGATCGAGTTCCACCCGATTATCCGATTCATGGCGGACAATTTCTGGTTTTCGCAGGGATTCTACCAAATCCAAATAGGTTTTATAACCCACCCAATCCGTGGCTTTTTCCAATACTTCTCGAACTTCCGGCGACATCCAATTTAGCGCACCAGGTCCAGTTCCGACTATGGCTAATTTACCTTGACTTTCCTGGGCAAAATCCCCTGGGGACAAACTGGATTTTTCCTTAATTTGCTGGCTTTCCTCATACAGATAAACTAAACAGTCAGTGCTAGGTTTTGCCAAGTTTAAGTTATTTTTATCGATAATCTCAATGCTCAGTTTTGCTGCTGATGAAATCGGTAAATTACTATTTTTTAACCAGTCCGCTTCACCGATTAATTTTACTTTTTCACCCGCCAATAAATCGGACAGAAACTTCTTAGCATCATCGGGATTAACTAACTGATAACCCGGTGGTGGCGATAATAAAGTAGTTTTAAATCTAATATCACCAGTGGTGGTAATTGCGGGAGAAATTTGCCAAACCGAGGCAATTTGACGAGCGAGATCATTAACCCCTTGTAAACCCCCCAACAAAGGCACTACGGCACTGCCATCTTCTGCGATTGCTAATACAGGTGGTTCTTGCCATTTATTAGTTAATAAAGGTGCTAAAGTGCGAATCAAAATACCCGCCGCACAAATGCCAATAATTGGCGTTCCCGTCTGGAAAAATTCTCGCACCGTTTCGCCAAAATTAGTATAGGTAAAATCAGCCGACTGGGTACGCTTTATTAACCCATAAACCACTGCTTCCGGTAGGGCCATTTGCACTTGACGAGCAACGGGGATACTGGTTTCTCCTAAAATCAGAATAGCTGGAGGTTTCATTTGGCTTCCCCCGACTGCGCTGCAGTTAACTTTTGGATAAATTCTTGATGTTCTACCGAGTTAATTCCAGCCTTTAAGATGTCCAACACCCGTGACATATTGCCGTTGAGCATGGCTGAAATATCTAACCACAAACCCGGAAATACTAGAGAGCAAATCACCCCTTCTTGGTTGGGTAACAAAGAAATATAATCGCCATTTTCTAAACTAAACCAATCAATCTTTTGATCAAATACCTGCCAAATAAGGTATTCTTGAATGCCACTGCGACGATAAGCACGTTTTTTATCCCCTAAATCTATGGCGGCACTACTAGCGGCAATTTCTACCACTAATTCCGGCGCTCCTTCTAGGTATCCCTCTACAGTTAGGGTTGATTTTCCCCCGCTTTCTTGACTAATTAATAACACCCCATCCGGCTGTAGTTCGTTGTCGATATCCAAGCGGACTGTTGGCTCAATACCCATTTGTACTTGGGGGGTAGCAGCTTGATAAACTCCCACCCAAGTGATTAAACGTCCGTGGGGTTCAGCATGAAATTTAAACCTTAATGGGGATGCCATATATACAACTCCTTCGATCAGTTCGGCTTTTTTTAATCCTGGCATAGCTTGATAACGGCGCTCGAATTCGGGACGAATTAAGCGATCCCCATTTTCTAACGGGGGTAAATGTTGAGTGGTTACAGCCTGAGAATTTAAGGATTTAACCGGGGAAGAAGTCATGGTGGCAGTCTTTGGGAACAAAACAGCATTGATTTTATTATAGATTGTTTCATCGGACTTCTTGCGGGATTTAATTTTTAACTGAAATTTCGCCAGAAGTCCTGAGCTTTTAGCGATGGGATGAATGGCAACCAACATATAGACAATTCCCCAAAACTATAGCATTTATCTTAGTGGTGAGGTACAAAATTTTCCTTTTGGGAAGTCGGTGGTCGATACCAAATTAGGTTACACTTCATCTAGTTATGAGAAACGCTGTCATAACTGATATAGCGCGCCTAAATGAAAGGTAAACGTCCTCTGCTTGCCGTCAAGCGACACCCGACTTCTAGAGCCTACCCATTCACGAATCAATTAGGCACACTATAACTGATAACTGATAATCGATAACTGATAATGTTGGTTCCCCTTACCCGTCAATCGATCGAGCAAATTGTCCCGATTATCGCCACAGGTCCCCAGTACGCTCACTATTGGGGTAAATGGTCTGATTTTCTGCGCCGTTTATTCATTTCTATCATCGCTCTCACCGCAGCTTGGTTAATCGGTAATTTATTCGGCCCGGGTGGTTTAACAATTAAACTGATTTTCGACATTATCGCCGGTTTATATTGGCTCTGGGGTCCGGTTTATTGGGCCAGTGTTCGCAATAATACCTATCGTCGTCTTCCCTACGGGGGGTTTTGGCGCGGTCGCGTTTTCGATGCTTTTGTCACCGAGGAATTAATCGGGGAAGAAGAAAGGGTCAATAAACGCGGGGAATTAGAGATTATCGAAAATCGCCAACGCTGTATTAATCTAGAAATCGGTGATCAAACTGGCTTTTCGGCGATCGTTCGCGCTCCCCTCAAACGCATCCATAAATCGATCCGTCCCGGGATGGTGGCCGAAGCTTTGTTAATGTCTCGAGACCCCGATTTAGGGGATATCAATCAGCTTTCTGATGTCCATCTTCCCCAACTCGACCAGTGGATAGGGGAATATCCTGTGCTGCGACGGGATATTTTCCAGCAAGTTAGTCGCGAATTAGGAGGGGGAAAAGAACCCCGGCCAAAACCTTCTCGTTATTCTAATAATGTCATCCGAAGACGCAAAACCCGTTAATGGTTCGGCGATCTTTGAAAAGATACCAGTTTCCCGGTCATCAATTAATCATAATTTACAGATTTTGGCTAATTTAATCCTTATTTTTGCTGTTTTTGAACCATCAAAAATTAATTATGCAAGAGGTTCAATATAATGTTAATTGAGCTTAGAAGGAGATAAATCGATGACGGCATCCTATGAGCAAGACTTTGGACTTTGGGCCGAACAAATGGCCGATTTATTAGCTTCCGGTCGGTTTTCCGAGTTAGATATTGAGAATTTAGTCGAAGAGGTGCGGGATTTGTCGAAACGGGAGCGCGATCGCTTACTTGCTAGTCTCAGATTAATTTTGCATCATTTATTAAAGTGGGACTATCAACCTCAACGGCGATCCAGGGGTTGGTTGGGAACTATTCAGCGAGAAAGAGCTAATATTAGGCTTTATTTGGACGATAGCCCCAGTTTAAAGCGATATTTAACCGATGAAAGCCTATTTAAACTCTATGCTGTTGCTTGTGCCGATGCCTTTAGAGAGACGGGATTAGAGTTTCCCCCCGTTTGTCCCTACGGTATTGAGGATATTTTAAATCGTTCTCTTCATTTGTCGGAACGATAGGCGAAAAACGATTAAAGTTGGTAAGCTTAGATAGTATCCACAGAATCTTAAGTTTATCGCCATGATTGACTGGTTAATTGTCTGGGGGGTTACTCCAGCCGCAGGTTCGCTTGTTCTTTCAGTAATGCAAGAGTTGGCAAAAGAGGGTGCAAAAGATTACGTAAAGGAATTTTTTAAAAACAGTCTAGGTAAAGTGTTACACTTACCTGAAAAAGATGTTCAAAAAGAAGCTTATGGCAAAGCAATGAAGGAGTTTTTAGAACTCTTTCAGCAACAGTTAGAAATGGCCGATCTGGAAGATGATCAAATTAAAAACTTTGAAAAACCTCTCAAGACTTTTATTAAAGATGACCAAGTTAAACCTATTTTAGGGGATGCTTTTGATATTGATTGTCAAATCCTTGATACTTTTAGGTTAGCTCAATCTTGGCAAAGACTTAATTTACCCCCGTTACCTGCTGAATTTAACTGGGAAAAACTAGGTAAATTTTATTTGAGAAAAACTCAGGAAATTATTGAAAATTCTGAAAAGCTAAGAGCCGTTTTTTTAGTTAAGTTACAGAATAAAGATAGCCAAAATATTCAAGAAATAGCAGGAGTTAAAACAGATTATAATTTAGATAACTATGCGGAAGGATTAAAAAAGGAATATGGCCATCTTAAATTAGAATGTTTAGACACAACGACTTATGAGCAAATCAAACTCTGGCGAATGTTTGTGCCGCAAAATGTGAGACGATACAAACGGGTTATTCCTCAACTTTATGAATTACCTAAAGAAGTGCTGCAGGAACTTGTAGATAGGGGAGAAATTACTCAAGCAGAACTAGAACGAAAACGGCAAGAATATGTCAATGAAAAATTAGATTCTGTTTTGAATATCGTCAATTCTTCTGAATACCCAAGAACCGTAATTTTAGGTAATCCGGGGGCGGGAAAATCGAGTTTATTGCAGTATTTAGCTTTAAATTGGGCTGAAAAAGAACTCAGTCAGCGTGTTTTGCTTCCCCTTCCTCTTTTGATAGAATTGCGTATTTATGCCAGAGATAAGGATGAAAAAAAGTGTAAGAATATTCTAGAATTTTTCCATCAAGGTAATCTGATTTGTCATCTCAATCAACTTGCTTTAGATGATAAGCTTAAAAAAGGTCAGGCTCTTGTGCTTTTTGATGGTTTAGATGAAGTTTTTAATCCTCAATTAAGACAAGAAATTGTCACGGATATCAAACGTTTTAGTATTCAATATCCTCAAGTGCAGATTATTGTCACTTCTCGCTGGTTAGGATATAAAGCAGAAGAATTAAATCATGCTGGTTTTGACCATTTTATGATCCAAGATTTAGATAAAGATCAGATTGAAGATTTTATTCAACGTTGGCATGATTTAGCTTTTGAAAATCGAGATGATAAAACCCAAAAACAAGAACGTTTACAAAAGGCAATTAAGGAGTCAAAAGCGATTCGAGAATTAGCAGGAAATCCTTTATTATTAACGATGATGGCTATTCTAAATCGAACTCAAGAATTACCAAGAGATCGCTCAAAACTTTATGAAAAAGCGTCAGAGGTGTTATTACATCAATGGGATTTTGAAACCAAGGAAGGATTAATTGATCCTGAACTGAAAAAATATCTTTACAATATTGATCTAAGAGATAAAAGGGACATTCTGCGTTTAGTCGCAAGTGCCATGCAAGCAGGAGAAAAAGGGTTAGCTGCTAATTTAATCTATAAGGAAGAATTAGAAAATGTTTTGACTCAATATCTTGAAAAAACAGGAATTAACAAACGAGTGGCTAGTGATCTGACTGATTTAATTATCAAACAACTGCGCTATCGTAATTTTATTCTTTGTTCTTTAGGTGGCAATGCTTTTGCTTTTGTTCATCGAACTTTTTTAGAATACTTTTGTGCTTGCGAGTTTTATGAAAGATTTAAAAAACGAGGATTACCAGACGGAATTACTCTTGAGGAATTGAAAACCAAAGTATTTGGAGAACATTGTTCAGATCCTGTTTGGAAAGAAGTTTTATGTTTATTGATGGGGATGCTAAGTGCAGAATTTCCCAAAGAAGTTGCTGAAGAATTAATTAATTATCTCATTGATATGGAGGAAAAAGACAAGGGATTTGCTCATCTTTTTTTGGCAGCAGATTGTTATGGAGAATTGCGAAACCAGTCTATTTATGTTGAACTAAGTCAGCGATTGTTAAATCAACTAGAAAGGCTTTATGATAAAGATATAAGTTATTATAAAAAATATGATACTGGAAACCGGTGGGGACAAAGGGAGAAAAACAGAGACAAAAGTATTTCTTGTGTTGTAAAAAATTGGCAAGGTGATCCCAACGGATGGAATATGCTTCAAAAAATAGCTCAATCTGCAGCAACCAGTTGGCGACAACAACCTATTATCGACGCATTGGTTCAAATTGCTCAACTATACCCAGTGGCATTATCTAAAATTCAAGAACTTGCTAATAGGGGTAAATCAAAAGCAATTGAAGCTTTAGTAACCCATTGGCGAGATAATCCGCAAACTTTACCCATTATTCAACAACAAGCTAATAAGGGTGAATGGAAAGCAATTGAAGCTTTAGTAACTTATTGGCGAGATAATCCTCAAACTTTACCCATTATTCAACAACTAGCTAATAAGGCTGAAGGGGAAATTATTGGACTTTTGACGGCATTAGCTAGAATAACAATTGACTCGGAAATAGGAGCAATTATCGAAACAATATTAGCTAGAACGGATGTAGATGCTAAAATCAAAGAAGGTTTTCAAGAATTTCTTTACTATAGTAATTTCAGAGATTGGAGAAATCCCGATTAAGATAGCTAATCTGCTAATTTTGTAGGGTGCGTGTTTGCGGCTACTAATTCTGATCAAAAACCAAAATTAACAATCCGCACCCCACGCAGCAAATTTATTATTAAATTGGTGCATTATGCTTTCGCACTTTACACCCTAAGAGTGGTAAGAAGTTAAAGGGTGATCGTTCTTGTCGGTGGGGTGGAGTGCGATCTCTGTCATCAAATAAGATATAATTGGGAAAGTCCAAATAATTAAAGCATTATGAGTTACCAAAACATTATTACCATTGAACCTGGAAAACGCAGCGGAAAACCCTGCATTCGAGGAATGCGTATAACTGTGTACGATATTCTAGAATATTTAGCAGCAGGAATGACAGAAGCAGAAATTCTTGAGGATTTTTCAGAATTAACTTCCGAGGATATCAAAGCTTGTTTGGCTTTTGCTGCTGATCGAGAGAAAAAATTATTTATCACCTCTTTATGAAACTGTTATTACTGGACTTCCCCGTTGACAAAAAGCCATAACCTGTGCTGTAGAAGGGATTAAGAGAATTTCCGCCGCCCCGTTACTGGGTACAAATCAGGGAAACTCCCAATAAATCTAACGCTTTTTGTTGCAGTTGGGTCGGTCGAGT
>NZ_JAPZQM010000130.1:0-3770 GCF_027530565.1 Microcystis sp. LE19-10.1B
CTGGGAGTGAGCGGGGGGAAAATTCAGGTACTTTTTCCCTGAAAATTAGGTAATTGACCAGATGAAAATCGGTAAAACCCTACACCCCACACCCCACACCCCACACCCTGCCCCCACGAAAAACTTTTTCAGCAAACCCTACTTAAGAGGGCTTTTCCTACCCCCAGTTTTTCCTGCGGGAAAAACTTAGGGTCAAGCCACCATTCAGACTGTCCAAGGAATAACTTTTTTATGTCCACAGGATTTCTACTTGCCCAAACCAGAAAAATTTGTTATAATTTTATCCGAGTAGCCCTTAGGGTCCCCCGACCTCTAGACGAACTCAAATTATCATAACCGTGAGGAGTTGAGATTAAAAACATGGCAATCAGTCCAGAAGTGTACGCTTCGTTAAATATTCTTTATGCTTCCCAAGCTCCGTCAGCCTCTGACATTAGCTTGTGGCAGACTAACCCTAGCTTGACATCCCTGACCTGGGAAGAAACGGTTCTTGTTTTCGCCACTTCGACCGCAGCCCAAGAAACCTATCCCCTCCTAGCTGCCCCTGGAGCCGCCACCGATGCTACCAGAAAGCAGTACGTTCTAGAGGTCTTTAACAATGCCTACGGCCTACAAGAAGCCGATTTAGATGCCGCCGAGATTGACTACTGGGTTAACTGGCTCAGTCTCACCAATTCCGACGGTAGTCCCGCCGACAGCGATGGCAACGGCATCCCCAATATTCTGGATTTTCCCATCGTCCTTAACCAGTTCCAGCCCCCTGCAATTCAACAGGCCCTGGTCAACCGGGCAGAAGTAGCTCTTGATTTCGCTGCCCAGTTCCAACTGCAAGGTATTACTAGCTTTACCGAGGAATACTACAACACCTCTTGGAGCATCCTCGAAACCGTCACAGCAGAAGAGGCTAGTGTTACTGCGGCCAAAGACCTTAATATTTTGGCGGCCCAGGCGGCGGCTGGTGTGGGCAACAGTGCCATCCTCACCGCAGGTGTGGACATACTCACCGCCAATAGCTTCCTCGCTCCGACGGTCAATAATTTCGGTGAATTTAACGCCACCTTCAACAGTGGTGACAATCTCACCGGTTCCGGCACCAACCCCACCTTGACAGTTCTCAACACCGGTGGAGACACCCTCAATACCGGTCCAGTGCTACCGACGATGAAGGGCATCGAGACCCTCAACGTGGTTAATACGGGCAAAGATGCCTTATTACAGGTATTCGGTGCTAATGTTGTTGGGGTTAAAAATGTTGACCTATCAGATAGCACAAAAGGACTTGATCTCAGCAACTTCCAGACGGCGGTAGAAAAAGTCTCGGTCAATCGTACTGGCCTCACTGCTGACGTACCACTCACTATCACTATTGCGGGTGCCGCTCTAGCGGGTAGTGAAGATACAGTGGCTGTCACCCTCAATCAGGTGGGTAGCTTCAGCCCCGTCACCGGTGCTGCTGCCACTTTCTTAACCTTAGGACTTAGTCCGGTATCGGGTAACAATGGTTACGAAAAGATTTCCATCGAAAGCAAGGGTCTAGCCAACGCTGTGAAGGCACTAACCGCCACTGGCTCGAAGGAAATCACCATCACTGGAGATCAGGATCTCCTCATCGCTGCTGCTCTCCCCAACACCGCCACCAAGCTGGACGCTTCTGCCCTTGAAGGTGATCTGGACGTGACTGCGGGCAACGGTACAGTGGATTTCCTCGGCGGCAAAGGTAATGACACTTTCCGTTTCAAGGCAGGTGAGTTCACTGCCACCGATAAAGTGGACGGTGGCGACGGTGCCAACACTTTAGCAGTAGCGGCGGCAGATGCAGAAACCATTACCGCAGCCGATACCAACATCAAAAATACCCAAAGCCTGACCTTATCTAGTGGAGGCACGGCTAACAAGACTCTCCGGGCTGACCTAATCGGTGATAAGATCACCACGGTGACCCTAGCCGCACCGACTGCGGATAACTACACGATCCGCTTTGCCGCAGGTGCCAACTCGGTTAACGTCTTAAAGAATACATCTGTTGGTTTTACTCTCAACGTACAAGCCAATGGTGGTGGTAACAACGATTCTTTGACCTTCACCATCGACGGCGATGATCCCACTACTCCTTTGCAAACAGAAAAGGCTAACATTGCTGTCGGCAACCTCAACCTGAATAACACCGACACGCCTAACCTCTCGATCGAGCAACTTAAGCTTGTCGTCAATAACTCTGGCGCTGGTACTCATAAAATTGGCGCAATAACCCTTCCTCAGACCCCTGGTGTGGTGGAAACCATCACCATCACTGGTAACTCCAGCCTGACAATCATTGGTGCAGTGACAGCCGAGAAATTGGATGCTTCTGGTCTGACGGAGGCAACCGCTGGAACCACTGGTTTAACCATGACGCAAGTATCTAACCCGGGATCTACTGTGGGAATTAACCTCACCGGCTCCACTTTCGATGATGCTCTGTTTGGTAGTAAGAACAATGACTTCATCAGTGGCGGTACTGGAAAAGACACCATCACTGGTTCTGTTGGTCCTGACCAGATCACATTAGGGGATGGGTTCGATACGGTTATCTTCACCAAGGCTGTGGCTGGAAATGCAGCGTTAAATGTGCAAGCTAGTTACAGCACCGTCACCGATTTCCTCACTGGTGCCACCAAAACTACCACCGACCTCATTACGATTTCAACCGCTGGTGTTAGTGGTGCTACTGCCCCCTTAGAGACCCTTAAGAATACTGCTGTGGCTGCTGGTGATGAGGTGGCGACTATCTCGGTGGCCCAGGGTGCTACGGTTAACCTATCAACCGAGACGGCCAATTTCCTCAGACTCACGGAGACAGGCAATAACACGGCAGGTAACACCGCACAGGAAGGCTTTAATGCCGCTATCGCTGGTGGAGAGATCACTGTTGGTGCGGCTGGTATTGATATTCTCACCTCCTACTACGATTCGGCTAATAGCCAGATGGTATTGGGTGTAGTCAATAGTGGTGGCGATGCGAAGATTAAAGCGACAGATGTTTTCACCGTCATTTCCCGCGTGGAGATGACTGCTGGAGATTACGCTATCTTCGGCAACGCTCAGTTTAACACTTTCATTGCTTAATCCTCTGCCCCTCGGCTAGAAAAAACCTCCCCTTATCGGGGGGGTTTTTGGTTTTTTCTAGTTCTAGGGTTCTACCTTTGCCTCCTGTGAGTAACGCACAGAAAACGGGTTTCTCCGAGAAACCCGTTTTCTACCTTTGCCCCTACTTTTTCAGCTTTTCTGGGGGAAGTAGTAGGGTTAATTCATGAATTAACTCTCATAGTAGGGTTAATTCATGAATTAACCCTACCCTTGATCCCCCCTTAATCCCCCCTTGATAAGGGGGGTGTCGATCCCCCCTTCCCTCCTTGATAAGGGGGGTGATAGCTTCAATTTCCTCGCGACTTTTCTGGGGGAAATCGCTTTAAGAGTTCCTGCTTAGAACACTGTAGGAGTAAAGGGGTAAATTCTTCCGGGGACAGTTGTAAAATCCGGCTGATAATAGCTTGAATTTCTGGGTCTAACTCACCAAAACGGACTCGGAGCAGGTTTTCCACCACCAGACGTTCCCCCTCTTGCAGACCCCGTTCTAGACCCCGTTCTAGACCCCGTTCTAGACCCCGTTCTAGACCCCGTTCTAGACCCCGTTCTTCTCCTTCGGCCAGTGCCTCTTGATAGACTCTCGTTTGTTTTAAATCACTTAGTCCAAACATAGCTTCAATTTCCTTGCGACTTTTCTGGGGGAA